>NZ_JBHWKX010000009.1:118821-134448 GCF_042730885.1 Streptomyces sp. NPDC059909 | reverse complement strand
GTCCGGGCCAGCGCCACGGCGCGGACGCCGCCCCGCCGCCCGTCGGCGTACGGCACGGGCCAGGTGGCGTCGGGGGGGGGCCACCACCCTCCCGCCCAACCACCCCACCACCCCCCCACCTAAGGCCCCCCCCCCCCCCCCACACCCCGGACCGCCGCCTTCTCCCGGACGGGGGAGACGGCGCCGCTCTGGCGGGAGTTCGCCGCTTCTCCGTACACGCACCCGCAGATCCCGTTCGTGGGCAGGGCGGGACAGTGTGGCGGATCGGCGCACTTCCCGCGGCGGCCCGTCGTGGCGAACGTCCTCCGCTACGGGGCGAAGCCCGATGGTTCCACCGACGCCGCCCCCGCGATCAACCGTGCCGTCGCCGCTGTCGGCGAACGCGGCGGCGGCACGGTCATCGTCCCGCCCGGCACGTACCGCATCGACGACGTCATCCGCATCGGTCACAGCAACGTCGTCCTGCGCGGCGCCGGCAGCGACCGCACCAAGCTCGTCGCGACGAAGAACCTCGCCGAGCTCATCGGCCCGTACGGCAGCCGCTACGGCGGCGACAAGTCCAGCTGGTCCTGGGCGGGCGGTCTCATCTGGCTCTGCCCGCAGGCGCGTTACGAGAGCCTCACCGCCGCCATCAGGGCCAGGGCCTGGCCCTTCGAGGGCTGGACCGGCAACCGGCGCGACGAGTGGACCAGCCTGGCCACCGTCCGGCCCGCCCGTCGCGGCGACCGGTCCGTCACCGTCGACGACGCCTCACGCCTGCGGCGCGGCCAACTCGTCCTGCTGCGCCTCGCCGACGACGCCGGACACACCCTGCTGGAACACATGGCGGGCGGCGGCCCCGGCGCCGAGGCGTACTACTGGGACGACAAGACCAAGCTCAACTCGTACGTCCCCTACGAATGGCCTGTGCGCGTCGAGTCCGTGCGAGGGGACCGGGTGTGCCTGGAGCGGCCGCTGCCCCTCGACGTACGCCCCGAGTGGGACCCGCGCCTGACCACGCACGTCGAGGCGCTGACCGGCTCCGGGGTCGAGGGGCTGACGCTGGAGGCGGTCGAGACCCCGCAGTCGCCCCATCTGCTCGACAAGGGCTACAACGGCGTCACCTTCCAGTGCGCGTACGACTGCTGGGCCGACGACATCACCGTCCGCCACGTCGACAACGGCTTCGGACTCGTCGCCGCGTCCGCCTGCACGCTGCGCCGCACCCGTGTCGCGGGCCGCGGCTCGCACCACCCGTACTTCTGCCGCGAGGGCGCGCACGACAACCTCGTCGAGGACTTCGTCATCGAGCAGCGCACCGTGCCCGCCCCGGCCGGCACCCAGCTGCACGGCATCAACGTCGAGGGCCTGTCCAGCTACAACGTCTGGTCCCGCGGCGTGATGGAGATGGGCACCTTCGACACGCACCGCGGAATGCCTTTCGCGAACGTACGGACCGAGATCACCGTCAACAACAACGGGCGGCACGGCGGCGACGCGTCCGCAGGACCGCTGTACGGCGCGCGCTTCACCCACTGGAACGTCACGGTGACGAACGAACGGGCGGGCCTGGTACGGATCGACGGGATCGCCCCGTACAGCGCGACCGTCGGCATCTCCACGGTGCGGGAGTTCGACCAGACCGACGTACCGGACTTCACCGGGCCGCTCAACTCGGTGATCGAGGCGTACGGTTCGCCCGGCTCGGTACGGCCGCGGAACCTGTACGAGGCGCAGCGCGAGCTCGGAAGCTAGCCCGTCCCCTCCGCCGGCGGCGTGCGCGCCGTCGGCGGAGGGGACGGACTCCACAAGACACCCCTCAGGCGCCGGGCACCTGGGCGTCCGTCTTCTCGGGCTTCTCCGGGGCCTCGGCCGTGACGGGGGCGGCCGAGGCGCCCGGGGCTCCGGGCGCACCCGCGGGCTCGGCCTCCGGCAGCCGGCGCATCAGTGCCCAGTACCCCAGCGCCGCCACCGTGCCGATCGCCGCGCACGAACCCCACAGCCAGGCGGAGCCGAAGCGGTCGATGACGTACCCCGCCATGAGCGGGGCGACGAGCGCCGCGACCGACCAGGACATCGTGTAGACGCCCTGGTAGCGGCCGCGTCCGTGGACGGGGGAGAGCCGGACCACCAGGCCCATCTGGGTGGGGGAGTTGATGATCTCGGCCAGCGTCCAGACGCACACGGTCAGCGCGTACACGCCGATCGACCCGGCGAATGCCGTCAGCCCGAAGCCGTACCCGGCGAGCAGCGCGGAGATCACCAGGAGCCGCTGCGGGTCGCGGTGCTCGATGAAACGGGTGACCGGGATCTGCAGGGCGACGATCAGCACACCGTTGACCGCGATGACGAGCCCGTAGTCGGAGGGGGACCAGCCGTCCAGGCCCATCGCCACCGGAAGCCCGACCGACCCCTGCATGAAGATCAGCGAGATGAGGAAGGAGAGCCCGACGACCCCCATGAACCGGCCGTCCCGCAGGACAGTGCCGAGCCCGACCTCCGCCTCGCTCTTCGCCGTGGCGGCACTGCGCTCGGGCCGGGACTCCGGCAGCCTGAGGAAGACCAGCACCGCGCAGACGAGCGTGAGCGCGGCCTCACCGAGGAAGCCGGCGAGATAGCTGTACTCGGCGACGAGGCCGGCGCACATGGAGGAGATCGCGAAGCCCAGGTTGATCGCCCAGTAGTTGAGCGCGAAGGCCCGCACCCGGTCCTCGGGGCGCACGATGTCCGCCATCATCGCCTGCACCGCGGGGCGGGACGCGTTGCTGGTCATGCCGACGAGACAGGCGACGACCGCGATCGCCGCCGGGTGCTCCATGAAGCCGAGCAGCGCGACGGACGCGGCGGTCGAGGTCTGCGCGATCAGCAGCGTGGGCCGCCGCCCCATCCGGTCGGCCATCACCCCGGCGCCGAGCGACGAGATGACGCCGCCGAGTCCGTGCAGGGCGGCGACGAGTCCGGCGAACGAGGCCGAATAGCCCCGCTCCAGGGTGAGGTAGAGGGCCATGAACGTGGCGACGAAGGCACCGAGCCGGTTGACCAGGGTGCTGGTCCACAGCCACCAGAACTCCCGGGGGAGGCCCGAGACGCTCTCCTTCGCGGCCCGTCTGAGCGTGGCTACGGACATACGGGCTTCCCCCCGGCTGGTAAGTGGTGCTGCGGCGATCGGCAACTTACAGAACCGGTTGGCCCGTGTGCCACTGAATTGACGGCAGACGTCAATCGTCGGCCGCACCGGGCGTCTATTAGGCTCGAGCCCATGGCCGACGCACCGTACAAGCTGATCCTGCTCCGCCACGGCGAGAGCGAGTGGAACGCGAAGAACCTGTTCACCGGCTGGGTGGACGTCAACCTCACCGAGAAGGGCGAGAAGGAGGCTGTCCGCGGCGGTGAGCTGCTCAAGGACGCCGGCCTGCTCCCCGACGTACTCCACACCTCGCTCCAGAAGCGCGCCATCCGCACCGCCCAGCTCGCGCTGGAGGCCGCGGACCGCCACTGGATCCCCGTGCACCGCTCCTGGCGCCTGAACGAGCGCCACTACGGCGCACTGCAGGGCAAGGACAAGGCGCAGACCCTCGCCGAGTTCGGCGAGGAGCAGTTCATGCTGTGGCGCCGCTCGTACGACACCCCGCCGCCGGCCCTCGCCGACGACAACGAGTTCTCGCAGGCGAACGACGCGCGTTACGCGACGATCCCGCCGGAGCTGCGCCCGCGCACGGAGTGCCTGAAGGACGTCGTGGTCCGCATGCTGCCGTACTGGTACGACGGCATCGTCCCGGACCTCCTGGCGGGCCGCACGGTCCTGATCGCCGCCCACGGCAACAGCCTGCGCGCGCTGGTCAAGCACCTCGACGGCATCTCCGACGCCGACATCGCGGGCCTCAACATCCCGACCGGCATCCCGCTCGTCTACGAGCTCGACGCCGACTTCAAGCCCGTCAAGCCGGGCGGCACCTACCTCGACCCGGAGGCCGCGGCAGCGGCGATCGAAGCGGTCAAGAACCAGGGCAAGAAGAAGTAGGCTTGGTGATCATGCCTCCCACCTGCGCATATGGCGCGGATGGGAGGCATTTTCACGGCCCGGGCCCACTCTGGGCCCTCAGCCCTCCGGATTCTGCGGCCGGAGCGCACGTCCGAGAGCCTTCCGGGCCCGCTCCCGACTGCTCGGCATGAGGTGGGCGTACACCTTCAGAGTCAGGCCCGGATCGGAGTGCCCGAGATATTCGGCAAGAGCCTTGATGCTCTCTCCGGCGTCCAGGAGGACGGACGCGTAGAAGTGCCTGAGCGCGTGCATGCCGTGCTCGCGGGCGGCGGCGTGCTCGCGGCTCTTGGCCTTCGGGATGACACCGACCTTCGCGAGGGCGGGCTTCCAGTGGTCCTCGTTCAGCGACGTACGCCAGACATGCCCGCCGTTGGGCCCGGTGAAGATGAGCCGCTTGGTCACGGGCTGGCCGTTCGCTCGCATCCACGGCAGCGCGATCTCTACCGGTGGGAACCGCTCCATGTGCTCCTTAAGCGCCTCCGCCACGGGATCGGGTAGGGGCACGTCACGGAGCTTGCCGCCCTTTGGGGGAGCGAACACGGGCTTGCTCAGGCTCAGCTTGAGTTGCTGCACCACGTGCAGGGTGCCGCTGTCGAAGTCCAGGTCATCGACGGACAGCCCGAGGATCTCGCCCTGCCGCAGGCCGCAGCCGGCGCCCACGTCGACCATGGGGCGGAAGCGCTCGACCATGGCGTCGCGCATGGCGAAGACGCGTTCCGGCTCCCAAGGGACGACCCGGCGCGTGCCCATCTCGGGAGGCGTCACTGTGCGCGAGTTGCAGGGGTTCCGGCGTAGGCAGCCGTCCTCTACGGCAGCGGAAAGCACGGCGTGTACGGGGTGGACTTCCCGCGGGGCACCTCCCCCACCCTTGAGCGTCCAGTCCTTGATGATGTGGCGGTTGAACTACGGGAACAACTTCAGGCAGGGCATGACGTCGTGGTCGACCACGGCTTCTGGACGCCGGACGACCGAAACCGATGGCGAGCCATCGCCACCGACGCCGGGGCAACACCAATACTCGACGCCGCACGACCCTGACTCTCGCAGTGTCACACGATAGTCCGCCGGATCGAGCCGAGCCGCGTGTTGATTCTCCGCGAGCCCTAAGCTACGAGTTTGCGGCCGCAGAAAGTACTTCTGCGGCCGTCCGAGCCGAGGGTCGGCGATTCGGATCTGCGTCTAGCAGCGCAGCGACTAGTCGCTTGATCTCAGGGCGTACCTCGCGTCGTCGCGCACCGATGGGCGACGCCACAAGGTCTCTGGAAGTCATTCCAAGGCACCGCCGGCCAACCAGGATCTGGTAGCAACTGACGCCAAGCGCGAACAGGTCGCTCTTGGCCTGGTCAATGGTGGGGTCCAGCCATTCTGGTGAGACGTATCCTTCACTTCCCCATGGAGGGACACCCCGGGAATCAATATGACAGGCGCCCTCGAAATCGATTGGACGAAGCGTATCTGCAGCGCCTACGACCATATTGCGAGGCTTGCAATCGCGCCATGCCCAGCCTGCTTCGTGTACCTTGGCCACTTGGAGAGCCATTTTGGCCGCCAGCGATAACGCATCTCCCATAGCAAGTACCCCTGCCTCTCGCACCAGATCCTCCAGCGTGCTCCTTCCCAGGTATTCGATGGCAATGTAAGCGTTTCCCTGCTCTTCGAACTCCTCATAGACCACTGGCACGCCGATGCCAGAAGATGCCAAGCTGTGCAAGACCTGCCTCTCAGCAAGGATGCGCGCCCTGCCGTCCTGTCGGTTCCAGTCAGTTTCACCGTGACGCCTGCCCTCCTTGATCACGCACTGTCTGAGCGGCGTGCTAGTCACGTCGAGGGCCTTATATACGCCCCCTTTCCCGCGTTGTACCAAGGCTTCGTAGACCAGGTAATCCGTGCGGAACCGACTGAACCGGCGCGGTGACGTAGGTACTGCGGGGAAGGGGTTTGGGGACCACGATGGCTCAAAGGATAGATCGGTCCTAACATCGGGAACCCGCTCCCCGTCGGGACCACACAGCGCTGGCCCGGCGTTGGGCCCATCTGCATTGCGCATTTTGAACGATCCGTATCGATAGAAAACGCGACTTCCCTTACGGTACGGGCGCTCGAATGGCACATCCGGCCCCGGGATGCCTCGAGTGAGCTCGTCGAGACGGGGGCTAGATACGTCGCCTCTCCGGAATTTCTGGGGTATACGGTGATGAATTTGCCGATCTGGCTCGTTCCGTAGAAGTACCCGCAATTGAGTCTACGTAGCTCCGCCAGGGTACTCGTCGTCTTGAACAGTACTCCTTGGGCGTGCAATTCTGGCGCAACGGCGGTCAAAACGCGAGTGGCCGTTAGAATCGTTGCGGAAACGTGCAATTTCCATCCCTGTTCCGCATCCCCTGAATGTTGCTGGCGGCTAGATCGCCAGATCGACTCCTGCGACGCCAAAGGAGCGTACTCTTCCGCAGCCATTCGCCAGGTATCTTCGAGTTGCTTGATGCGTTGAGTGTGCTCGTTGATGGCTGCGCTATGCAGCGTTGTTGGTGGCACGCTTTGCTCAGCCTCCCGTGGTAGTGGCCGTTGTGGTAGTTGTGGTGATGGTGCATGCGCCAGTGCTCGTTGTCGTGGTGGTCAAGACCGTAGTAGTGGTGAGGTGAATTTCCTCGTCGCCTTTACCCATCATTCGAGACAGGTCATCGGGCCCCTCTGCGAACTGATACATGAGATCGCTGAACTCGTTGGATTTTGACCCAGCCTTCGCCGCTTTGATTGCCTTGGTCTTGAGCTCTTCAGCGAAAACGGGATCCCGCAGGGCCCTCTCTACGACCTCGGTGATCTTCGTTGTACTCATCGCGCTCCCTTTCGAAAGAGTAGTCTTAGGCGCCTGGCCACCCCGCCAGCGTTAGCTATGACGTGACTACATGCCAACATTTCCCGTAGATCGCTACTCCAGAGGGGTTGCGTGACGCCTGCAGGCACCTGGGAATGGCGGGGTGGGCACGCGCACCAGTGGGACGCGGCCTGACCCGGCGGTAGGTCTCACGCCGTCCGGAGGTCCGGTGAGCCGGGTCTCAGTTGTGGTCTCGAACGGTGCTCGTTCCAGGGCCGTTCGATGGCGTCCGTCGTCGTCCGGTACTCACGCTGATCAGCGGCGTAAGCCGTTTCGCGTACCTCGCCGGACACGCGTGGACCGTGATCGGACAACTCGTAATGCGCAGGTCTCGGGTTCGAATCGCGAAGGCGGCTCCACTGAAGCCCAGCTCGGACAATGTCTGAGCTGGGCTTTTTCGTGCAGGCCGGTGATGCGAGGCGCGTGCCGCTGCCGTGCGACGCGTCCTCCGGCCTTCCTGCAGCAAGTCCAGGGCCAGCCCTGGAGACGAGTCCCGCGACTGTCCCGCCAGCAGTGGCGCGGATCCGCCTGAATCATTCGCCCCGTCCAAGCTCCGACAGACAGCGTTCCCTGCTGAGGCCAGACGCCGAACCGGAGTAAACGGCACAGACTTTCCGGTCGTCGTTGGGTTGCTGGCGTGCCATTGCCTGGTTGAGCGTCGTTGCGTTCCGTCCGACGACGGTCGGATAGTGCAATCAGGCGGAAAGATCTTTTGGACTCCGGCGAGAATGCCCCCATGACGGGCTGGCGAAGGGCGTGTTGGTGGGGACTGGCGGCGATCGGTGCGACTGCCGCGGTTGGACTGTTGGTGTGGGTGTCGGGCCGTGATCTGGAACGGTCAGATCAGATTGGGGGGGTGGTCGGGGCCGTGGCCGGCGTCTTGGGGTTGGCCGTCGCGCTGTGGCAGCTGAAGACCTCCACGACGACCATGCCTCCGGGCCCGGCACCGACAGCATCGCCTCCGGATCCCGTGCGGGCCGAGGGCGGGTCGAATGCGGCACGCGGCACCATCCGCAACACCCGAGCACGTGACACCGCACCACGTCTGGGCACGTCGCCGGCAGGCAGCGGCTCGGGGATCTCGGAGAGCGGCGGGTCAAATGCGGCCGGCGGAGACATCGATGGGTCGACCGCGCAGCACGGTCCGTGATGCGAAAGCGCCCTAGCCAGGACATCCCTGAAGAAAGCGTCACGACCCCTGAGGTTTCGGCTTCTCAGAGGTCGTTTAGGGATGGACTATGGTGATAGGTCGCTCCAGCGGCCGATCACCATCGGGATGACTCGCACCCTATATGCGCCTTCATTACTTTCTGAGCATCGACCTGTGCGCCCGTTTGATCTACTTGTCGGCACTGGATTCCGTCTGGTTTAGCAATGGGGCAAAAAATACCCATCGACGCGAGCTCCAGGCACCTCAGACTGCGCACGCCGACGGCGAATACGGCAAAGCAGGTTGAAGTGCCCATCGCGAATCAACATCAAACGCCCACTCAAGGGTCCAACGCCGCGGGCCGCGACATCGTGAATTCTGTGGCCCTGCATGCCGAGAACGTCCTTCCTGCGGAGGCGTACGGGCCGATCCCGGACGATGTGGCAGCAGGAGGGGTGTCGAACGTCCCGCGGACAGAAGTGTTCGTCGGCCGGAACAGGCAGTTGGAGGCGCTGGATGCCGCATTCGCGGCTCTCGGTGGTGTAGTGCTGCGTGCCGTGAGCGGGTTGGGCGGGGTCGGCAAGTCCACCCTGGCGGCGCGGTGGGCCGCCCAACGCGCCACGGCATGCGATGGTGGATCAACGCTGACAGCGTGGCCGCAGTTGACGCCGGTCTCGCCGAGCTTGCCCGCGCTCTCCAGCCGGGCCTGTCCGGGTTGCCGATCGAGTTGCAGAAGGAACGTGCGGTGGCGTGGCTCTCCAGCCACGACGACTGGCTCGTGGTGCTGGACAACGTCGATCACCCCGACCATATCCGTCCTCTGCTCGACCGGGTCAACAACGGCGGAAGGGTTCTGGTCACCACGCGACTGGCGACCGGTTGGCACAGGCTTACCACCACGATCCGCCTCGACGTCTTCACCGAGACGGAATCGGTCGACCTCTTCACTCGCGTCCTCACCCACGACGGCCGGCGTGAGACCGACGGCGCCCTCGAAGTGTGTACCGAGCTTGGACACCTGGCCCTCGCGGTCGAACAGGCCGCCGCGTTCTGCCAGGCGACCGGTGCCACACCCCGCGCCTGCCTGGGCATGCTGCGGCAGTGGCCGGCCGAGATGTTCGCCGCCGGCCCCGAAGGGGCCGACGCAGAACGCACCGTGGCACGAATCTGGCGCATCACTCTCGATCGCCTCGCCGACACGCCACTCGCCGGCCAAGTCCTTAGGATCCTGGCCTGGTACGCCCCTGATCACATTCCGCGCGCCCTGCTGGACGGCCTCGCTTCGCCACCAGCGCTGGCGACAGCGGTCGGACGGCTGCTGGCGTACAGCATGGTCACCGAGAACCCCAACGGAACCCTCTCGGTACACCGTCTCGTCCAAGCCCTCGCCCGTACTCCGCAGGTCGACGACCCTCACCGCAGCGAAGCCGACGTTGCCGACGCCCGCGACGATGCCACCACGCGTCTCAGGAACGCCTTCCCCACCGACGTCGAAACGCCAGCGTGCTGGCCACAGTGCCGGGAGTTGCTCCCCCACGCCGACGCCCTCGCCAGACACAGCCCACCCGAGCACGACACCGTCGAAACTTCGCACCTGCTGGACCGAGTTGCCACGTTCCGAGAAGAACACGGCGCAGTAGCGTCCGCTGTCGCGTACTTCCGCCGCGCTCTGGCCACCGACCAGCGTGTCCTCGGCGAGGACCACCTCCTAACGCTGACCGTCCGGAACAACCTGGCGGGGGCGTACGAGTCGGCGGGTGACCTGGAGCGGGCCACCCCGCTGTACGAAAAGACCTTCACCGACCGGATCCGGATCCTCGGCGAGGACCACCCCGACACGCTGACGTCCCGGAACAACCTGGCGGTGGCCTACCAAGCGGCGCGCGACGATCGCAGGTCAGCGGGAGTTTGCGTCCCGCTGACCTGGCCAAAAGAACGGGCCCGCCAGACCCAGGGCAAGAAGAAGTAACCCGACGCGAATGAGCCCCCTACCTGCGGTTTCTCCGCGAGTGGGGGGCTTGTCGCTGTGCTGGGGCCGTGCCTGGGCCGTCAGGTGCTGATCGGGCTGTCGGGCGTCACGGTGTGAGAAAGTCCGGTTCCGGCTGCTGCCTCACCTCTGCCTGCGCTCCCGCATTGCGGAGAGCCGCGACCGCCGCCTCGGCGTCTTCTTGGGGCACGCCGTCGAGGACTATGGCGGGGGCTTGGCGCGCCAGAACTTTGCTGCGCCAGAGGCTCAACCCCGTCAGTCGGCGTACGACCTGGGCGATATCCAGTACGCGGGCGCCAGGGTCTGTGAGCACCACGTCATGAGGTACGTCGTCGCACACCAACGTGACGTACTCGCCTGCCATCCCTGTTCCCCTCCCGCTCTGCTCAGGAACGTAGTCGTCCTCAGCCGTCGCAGGCTCTCGATTCGGCACTCTCGAAGATGGCGGCCGCGGCCTTGCGGGTGCGTTCCTGGCTGGAGGGCATCAGGTGCGCGTACACCCGGAGTGTCAGACCGGGGTCCGAGTGCCCGAGGTACTCGGCGAGCGCCTTGATGTTCTCTCCGGCGTCCAGGAGGACCGAGGCGTAGAAGTGCCGCAGGGCGTGCATGCCGTTCTCGCGGGATTCGGCAAAAGGCCGGCCGCGCTCCGGCACCGGGATGACCCCGACTGCGGCCAGGGCAGGCTTCCACGCTTCCTCGTTCAGGGAGGTGCGCCAGACGTGGCCGCCGCGCGGGGCGATGAAGACGAGCCGCTTCGTGACCATGGGGCCGTCACGCCTCCCGGGTACGTTGAGCCGTCAGCCGAGGGGGAACCGTGAAGTATGCAGTCGTCGAGCAGCAGGGCCGGGGAATCTTCTGGCACGACCCGAGTCCGTACGTTGCCAAGCTCCCGGATCTGCTGCCGGCACTTCCGCCCGGAGCACGTGCCTTCGCCTCACATCCGGAGCACTACGACTTCTCGGCCCCTCGCTGCATCAAGGATCTGAGGCCCCAGGCGTTGCCTGCCGCTGCCGATGCACTGGGGCAGTACGAGATCCGTTTCGCCTGGTCAGGTTGTGAGGAGGACGTGCTCACGATTCGGTATAGGGGAGTCAAGAGCGTTCAGATCGCGGCTGACGACGGGGGGTCGATCGAGCTGTCGGACTTCAACTCCGTTCGCCTGGACGAAGTCCTGCCAGATGAGGCCGGATGTAGTCACGAGCTGAGGCTGACGAGCGCAACGGTACGCATCGTGTGCGCGGACCTCAGGGCCGAGTGGGTGGCCAGCGCCAGCGTCTGAGGCGTGCCTCTCGCGTGCCCGATCCGGTGGGGGCGAGGGGGGAATCCACGGGGAGGTGCGGAGCGACCAGCGCGCTCCCGCAGGTCAGCGGACGTGCAGGTGCCGCAGTCCGCATACGGGATCTTCCAAACTGGTGCTCCAGCATCCAGCGGCTCGGCGCTTGTCTGAGTCTTTGAGACTCCACAGGCCTTACGAAGTTGGGCGTCCGGCGCGGACGAAGTCGAGGTACTCATCACCGGCGAGGCCGGCGTTCACCCAGCGATCACGCAGTGCGCCTGTCTTCGATTCCGCTTCCGCCATCGCGGCAAGCTCGTCATCTGTGACGGCGAGCTCAAACCCGAATTCGTCGTCGGGGTCCAGTGGCGGGAACTCCAGCAGGTCGCAGAACTGCTCGTGGCCCACGTCCTCCACCACGTGGAGCGTCACCACGTACCCGCGCTTGGTGGGCTCGATCCCGACCCACCGGACACCATGTGCCGCCGATGTCTCTGCCGCTCCGAGGAACTGCTCAATGCCCTGACCGCGCCGGAGGGCGCCGACGGCGAACTGCTCGACGAGGTAGCGCATGGGCGCAGCGTAGTGCCCGACCCCGTTCTGGGCCGTCGCTGGGCCGTCCGAGGCCGCTCGGCAGTAGCCAACGATGACCAATGACGACCAGTCAGTCGTAGTCGATCAGGGCCCGGACCAGCGAAAACCCAGGTCGCCGAGATCGCCCGCCAGACCCAGGGCAAGAAGAAGCAGGACCGGCTGATCAAGCCCCCTGTCCGCGGCCTCCGTGCGGGGCAGGGGGCTTCGCTGTCTGCGGGAGCTGACAGGACCGGCGGGGCCGGATGTGCGGAAGGGCCCCGTCCGGAGAACCGGACGGGGCCCTTCCGTCGTTGTGGCGGGCGGCCGGGCTAGCCGCAGCAGCCGCCGCACTGGCACGGCGCGCCCGACTGGCAGCCGCAGCCGCAGCCCGAGCCGCAGCCGCAGGCGGCGAGGAGCGGCAGGTGGCGGGGCGTGGGTGCCACTTCGACGGATATGTCCTGCTGCGGGTCGGTCGTGGGGGAATCAGCCATGAGGTCCTCCTCGAAGGCGTGCGTGTGTCGCCTTTCCTCATTGCATGCCCACTCGCCCCGGCGCATCAACGGCGCACAGGTGTGCCCCTGCCGCCGACGAGCTCCGCGCCTGCGCGCCCTCGGCCGCGGCTTCGGCTGCGCGCTCGGGGGCTACGCGCCCTCGACCGTCGTCTCCTGCTGGAGCTCGTCCGCGTGCTCACCCGTCACCAGGTACACGACGCGCTTGGCGACCGCGACCGCGTGGTCGGCGTAGCGCTCGTAGTAGCGGCCCAGCAGCGTGACGTCGACCGCCGTCTCGATGCCGTGCTTCCAGCGCTCGTCGATGAGGTGCGTGAAGAGCGCACGGTGCAGCTGGTCCATCTCGTCGTCGTCCGTCTCCAGCTGGAGGGCCAGATCGACGTCCTTCGTGATGATGACCTCCGCCGCCTTCGCCATCAGGCGCTGCGCCAGCTGGCCCATCTCGAGCATGGTGGCGTGCAGGTCCTGCGGAACCGCGGTGTCCGGGAAGCGCAGCCGGGCCAGCTTGGCCACGTGCTGGGCCAGGTCGCCGGAGCGCTCCAGGTCCGCGCTCATCCGCAGGGAGGTCACCACGATGCGCAGGTCCGTCGCGACCGGCTGCTGGCGGGCCAGCAGGGCTATCGCCCGGGCCTCCAGGTCGTGCGCCAGATCGTCGATCTTCTGGTCGCCCGCGATGACGCTCTCGGCGAGCTTCAGATCCGCGTCGAGCATGGCCGTCGTGGCGCGCCCGATCGCCGACCCGACGAGCCGGGCCATCTCGACAAGGCCTTCGCCGATCGAATCGAGTTCCTCGTGGTACGCGTCCCGCATGGGATGTCCCTCTCTTGGTGTGAACGGGGGTCCGGTGGGGCTGAGACCCCCACGCTCCCACGTTCCGTTCGTAACGCGTCCGGATCCTCCCTCCCAAATGAACCGGCACTTTATCCCCGGTGAACTCTGGGCGACGACTGTTCGAGCTGCCACTCGGATGGCTGGGAGACAGGTGAGCCGCCCGCATAACCTGGATGCATGGACGTGAACGCGGCGGTCGCCGCATTGGCTGCGATCGCCGGGGTGTGCACCGGCGTGATCGCCATGCTGGCGTTCCGCTGGAGCGAGCGCGACCAGGCGAGGCCCACGCGCACATCCCTGCACACGGACGCCGTGCTTCCGCCCGGCGTCGACACCGTGCTGTCCGTGCTCCGCTCCTCCGCGGTCGTCCTCGACGAGAGCGACTCCGTGGTCAAGGCCAGCTCGGCCGCGTACGCGCTCGGCCTGGTCAGGGGCGGGAAGCTGGCCATCGAGCCCATGCTGCACATGGCTCGTGACACCCGGCGCGACGGCGAGATACGCCAGGTCGAACTCGACCTGCCCCGCCGCGGCACCGGCCGCGGCGAGGCGCTCGCGGTCTCCGCCCGGGTCGCGCCGCTCGGGTCCCGCCTCGTGCTGCTCCTGGTCGAGGACCTCACCGAAGCCCGCCGTATCGAAGCGGTACGACGCGACTTCGTCGCCAATGTCAGCCATGAGCTCAAGACTCCCGTCGGTGCGCTCTCGCTGCTCTCCGAGGCGGTCATGGACGCCTCGGACGACCCCGAGGCGGTCACCCGCTTCGCGGGCCGCATGCAGATCGAGGCGACCCGGCTCACGAATCTCGTGCAGGAGCTCATCGACCTCTCCCGGGTGCAGAACGACGACCCGCTGGAGGACGCCGAGCCCGTACGGGTGGACGAACTGGTCGCCGAGGCCATCGACCGCTCCCGGCACACCGCGTCCACCAAACAGATCACCATGGCCGCCGGCGGCTCCGCCGACCTGCACGTCTGGGGCAACCGCGGCCAGCTCGCCGCCGCCCTCGGCAATCTCGTCGAGAACGCCGTCAACTACTCCCCGGCCCGCACCCGCGTCGGCATCGCCGCACGCCGCGTCGCCGCGCCCGGCGGGGACCAGATCGAGATCGCCGTCACCGACCAGGGCATCGGCATCTCGGAGAAGGACCGGGAGCGCATCTTCGAGCGCTTCTACCGCGTCGACCCCGCCCGCTCCAGGGCGACCGGCGGCACGGGCCTCGGCCTCGCCATCGTCAAGCACGTGGCCGCCTCGCACGGCGGGGAGGTCACGGTCTGGAGCACCGAGGGTCAGGGCTCCACCTTCACCCTGCGCTTGCCCGAGGCCGGCTCCGTCCGGGACCGTACGCACAGCCACATCGTCGACGACGCCGACGAGGGACTGTACGACGCGGACCCGGATCCCGGTCGCCATTCCGGGCCCGGCCCGGATCCCGCTCTCCCGACCGCTCACGCTCACGATCACGCTCACGATCACGATCGTGATCCCGAATCCGATTCCCATCCCGAATCCCACCCCGGTCCTGATCCCCGGACCACCCCACGCGAACCATTGCCTGCCCCGGAGGTCCTTCCGTGACCCGAGTGCTTGTCGTCGAGGACGAGGAATCCTTCAGCGACGCTCTTTCCTACATGCTCCGCAAGGAGGGCTTCGAGGTCGCCGTCGCGACCACGGGTCCCGAGGGGCTCGACGAGTTCGAGCGCAACGGCGCCGACCTCGTGCTCCTCGACCTGATGCTGCCGGGCCTGCCCGGCACCGAGGTCTGCCGCCAGCTGCGCGGCCGTTCCAATGTCCCCGTCATCATGGTCACCGCGAAGGACAGCGAGATCGACAAGGTCGTCGGTCTGGAGATAGGAGCCGACGACTACGTGACCAAGCCCTTCTCCTCGCGGGAGCTGGTCGCCCGCATCCGCGCGGTCCTGCGCCGCCGCGGCGAGCCGGAGGAGGTCACGCCCGCCGCCCTGGAGGCCGGTCCGGTCCGTATGGACGTGGACCGTCACGTCGTCACGGTCTCCGGCGGCAAGGTCGACCTGCCGCTCAAGGAGTTCGACCTCCTGGAGATGCTCCTGCGCAACGCGGGCCGCGTGCTGACCCGTATGCAGCTGATCGACCGCGTGTGGGGCGCCGACTACGTGGGCGACACCAAGACCCTCGACGTCCACGTCAAGCGTCTGCGCGCCAAGATCGAGCCCGACCCGGGCGCTCCGCGCTACCTGGTCACGGTCCGGGGACTCGGCTACAAGTTCGAGCCGTAAACCGGCCGGCTGCCCTGGCGACCGGCCCGGCCGACCCCGGCCGGTATCCGGACACCCGCCACCCGGCACCTGGTGCCCGGCACCTGGTACCTGTACGGCGGTGGGGGAAGCGAGCCTGCCTCCTGCGTGGGACAACCGGTGGTTGGATGTTGGGGGTGGCTG
>NZ_JBHWKX010000009.1:16717-118811 GCF_042730885.1 Streptomyces sp. NPDC059909 | reverse complement strand
TCTTCCTCCTTCCCCCTCCCACCCCCCCCCCCTCCCTCCCTGTCTTCTGTGTCTGCCCACCCTGCCTGCCCCCCCCCCCCATCCTCCTCCGTCTCCCCCGCCGCCGTATGTGCGTACGTGGACGTGTCCGTACGGGTGCGTGCGGGGGCCTGCGTCAGTGACCGGCCGCGTGGGACGCCGAGGCGGAGTCCGACGGCGTCGCCTGGCCGGCGTCCTCGCCGGCGCCGGTGCCCGCCTCCTCGCCCTCGGCCGCGCCCTCGTGCTCACCCTCGCCGCCGTGCTGGCCCTCCGCCGGCGCGGTCGCGCCGCCGGTCGGGCTTGCCGTGGGCGTGGCGGCCGGGGGCTGCGGCACGACGGACGGACCGTAGTCCTTGAAGTAGGAGTCCGCCGGCACCACGAAGGCCTGGAGCTTCACGTCGCCGGTCTCGCTGAAGCGGAAGACGACCTCTTGCACGTTGCCGCTCTGCCCGGCCTCGCGGCCGTTGTCGATGACGGCCGACGCGTTGCCCTTGCCGCCGACGACGACCGAGCCCAGGGACGGAATGGTGATCGGGCCGCCACCGGTGGCCGCGCTCAGCTTCACCGTCGCGTTGGTGCCCGGCAGCGTGATGGCGTCGAGCGTCTGCGGCTCCTGGCCGTTGTTGAACAGCGTCGCCGAGACGACCGCCGGCCCCTCCGCGCCTGCCACAGGCTGCGAGATCACCGTCGCGTTCTGGATCTTGATGTCACCGACCGAGGTGGCGGCGTTGTCCGGCTTCACGCCGAGCGTCTGCGCGTCAATGCCTGCGGAGCAGGCGGAGAGCGAGGCGATCGAGATCACGAGGGCACTGGCGGCGATGACGCCGCGTCGAAGGCTGCGGCTCACGGCGGCGGCAACTCCTTGGACGTACGGACGGGCTGGGGTGTTCAGGGCCTTGCGGGTCTTACAGCGGGCTTAGGTTACCGAGCCATGGTCGGCGCCCCGCACCCGACCCGCCCCCCGACACGGCCCGACCTCGCGCAACGACACCCCGACTGCACCCCGACCGCACCCCGACGACACCTCCGCCGCACCCCCGGCCGGACTCCCGGCCGGACCGGCGGGGGCCCGCCCGGCCGGTTTTGGTCTGCTGTTCACATAACCCGGGTGATCAATTCCGCAGGCCATCACACATTCCTTACCGAAAACCGCGCCGAACCCCTCGGTGATCAATTCCGGATTCCTTCTCGCCACACCTCCGAGCGGGTGACCGCGCCTCGAACGGAGTACGGGAAGTAGACTGCTGTGAACCAGGCAAATCGGGACGTTCGCCCGCATGGGCGGGGGTTGTGGCGCGTGTAACGTGCGCGTTTCTGCGCGCCCTTGCAGCCGCTCCGACCTGCGAATACCCCCTTCCGGAAGTCGTCCGCAGCACGTCCGGGTTGCTGTTGTCAAGCCCCGAGATACGCCCTGACCTGCGAAAACGCCATTCAGAAGAAGCCGTTCTCGTGTTACCCTGGATAGCCACGGAAGGGGTACCTGTCACATGACGTTCAAGGTTGGCGACACCGTGGTCTATCCCCATCACGGGGCCGCGCTGATCGAGGCCATCGAAACTCGCCAGATCAAAGGCGTGGACAAGACCTACTTGGTGCTCAAGGTCGCTCAGGGCGACTTGACGGTTCGTGTGCCGGCGGACAATGCGGATCTCGTTGGCGTGCGAGATGTGGTCGGTCAGGACGGGCTGGACCGGGTCTTCGACGTGCTGCGCGCGCCGTATGCGGAGGAGCCCACGAACTGGTCCCGTCGCTACAAGGCAAATCTCGAGAAGCTCGCCTCCGGCGATGTCATCAAGGTCGCCGAAGTGGTGCGTGACCTGTGGCGCCGCGAGCGCGAGCGCGGTCTCTCCGCAGGTGAGAAGCGCATGCTGGCCAAGGCGCGCCAGATTCTGGTGAGCGAACTGGCCCTCGCGGAGAACACGAACGAGGACAAGGCCGAGGCTCTGCTCGACGAGGTCCTCGCGTCCTGACGCCAGGCGTCGGCGCTCTCCCGCGCCAAGCGTCCACGGTGCAGAACTGAATGCCGCGGTGCCCGCTGACCAGCTGAAGGGTTGTGTCGCCGGGCACTGCGGCATGTCCGCACGATCACATGTCCGGCGCCGGGCAGATTCCCGGCGCCCCCACCATCCCGACGTCCCCCGTCCCCGAGCGTCACGGCCACTTGGCGTGCCGGGCCCGGGCAGCTGGCGCAGCTCGCTCAACCAGGTGTCACGGAAAGAGTCCGGTCAAGGCGTCGCGCCCGGCACGCTGTGGCCATACCCAAATGAGCCGAGGACACAAACCTGGCCAAGGCGAACTCGGTCCTGGCCATGCCAAATGGGGCCGTCCCCGACCTTCGGAGTGGAACCGATGTCAGAACAGACGCGCACCGGCCGCACCGCCGTGGTGATCCCCGCGGCAGGCCGGGGCGTACGGCTCGGCCCGGGCGCCCCCAAGGCGCTCCGCGCGCTCAACGGCACGCCCATGCTGATCCACGCCGTACGCGCCATGGCGGCCTCCCGGGCCGTCTCGCTCGTCGTCGTGGTCGCCCCGCCGGACGGCGCCCCCGAGGTCAAGAACCTGCTCGACGAGCACGCCCTGCCCGAGCGCACCGACTATCTGGTCGTCGCCGGCGGCGACACCCGCCAGGAGTCCGTGCGCCTCGGCCTCGAAGCGCTCCCCGAGACGGTCACCACCGTCCTCGTCCACGACGCGGCCCGCCCGCTGGTCCCGGTCGACACCGTCGACGCCGTGATCGAGGCCGTACGGGCCGGAGCCCCGGCCGTCGTCCCCGCCCTGCCGCTCGCCGACACCGTCAAGCAGGTCCAGCCGCGCGAGAAGGGCGAACCCGAGCCCGTCGTCGCCACCCCCGAGCGGGCCCGGCTGCGCGCCGTGCAGACCCCGCAGGGCTTCGACCGCGACACGCTCGTACGCGCCCACGAGACGGTCGTCGTGAACGGCGACGGCGCCACCGACGACGCCGGCATGGTCGAGCAGCTCGGCGCGCCCGTCGTGGTCGTACCCGGCCACGAGGAGGCGTTCAAGGTGACCCGCCCGCTGGACCTCGTCCTCGCCGAGGCCGTACTCGCCCGCAGGAGGGCCAACGATGGCTTCTGAAGCATCTGATTTCCGGCTACCGCCGGGTGGCATCCCCCTCGTCGGCATCGGCACCGACGTCCACGCCTTCGAGCGGGGCCGCGAGCTGTGGTGCGCGGGCCTGCTCTGGCCCGACGAGGAGTACGGCCTCGCCGGCCACTCCGACGGCGACGTCGCCGCCCACGCCGCCTGCGACGCCCTCTTCTCCGCCGCCGGCGTCGGAGACCTCGGCGCCCACTTCGGCACCGGCCGCCCCGAGTGGTCCGGCGCCTCCGGCGTCACCCTCCTCGCCGAGGCCGCCAGGATCGTCCGCGCCGAGGGCTTCGGGATCGGCAACATCGCCGTCCAGGTCATCGGCGTACGACCGAAGATCGGCAAGCGGCGCGACGAGGCCCAGAAGGCCCTGAGCGAGGCGGCCGGCGCGCCCGTGTCCGTGTCCGGCACCACGACGGACGGTCTCGGGCTCACCGGCAGGGCCGAAGGGCTGGCAGCGATCGCGACAGCGCTCCTCTTCCGCGCGTCCTGACCCGTACGGCCCCGCGAGTGGGGTAGACGCGGTTGTGGAGTCAACGAATTCCTGCGCCACGAGTGAACGAGTTCAGGAGGACCGCAACCGTGACCGCCCAGCTCAGCGACAAACTCAAGGACCTGCTCGACAAGCCCGTCTTCGTCAACCTCGCCACCATCCAGCCCGACGGAAGCCCCCAGGTGTCTCCCGTATGGGTGAAGCGCGACGGCGACGACCTGCTGATCTCGACGACCGTCGGACGGCGAAAGGAACAGAACATCCGGCGCGACCCCCGGGTGACCGTGCTCGTCCAGCCCTTCGACGAGCCGTACACGTACGGCGAGATCCGCGGCACCGCCACCCTGACCACCGAGGGCGGCCAGGAGCTGATCGACCAGCTGTCCGTGAAGTACACCGGCAAGAAGTACGCGGAGTTCAACCCGGAGGCCCACAAGGACGACCCGCGCGTGATCGTCCGGGTCACCCCGCGGAAGATCGTCGGCGCGCTCGCCTGACCGCCGCCGGCCGCCCCCGGTCACAATCGTGTCCCCGCGTCCTCGAGGGGCGCGGGGCACTGCCGCAGGGCCACTACTCTTGAGTGGTGACTATTCGGCTGTACGACACCAGCGCCCGGCAGATCCGTGACTTCGTCCCGCTCACGCCGGGCTGTGTCTCGATCTACCTGTGTGGCGCGACCGTGCAGTCCGCCCCGCACATCGGGCACATCAGGTCCGGGCTCAACTTCGACATCATGCGCCGCTGGTTCGAGTACCGCGGCTACGACGTCACGTTCATCCGCAACGTGACGGACATCGACGACAAGATCATCGCCAAGTCGGCCGTCCAGAACCGCCCCTGGTGGTCGATCGGCTACGAGAACGAGCGCGCGTTCAACGCGGGCTACGACGTGCTGGGCTGCCTGCCCCCGTCGTACGAGCCGCGTGCCACCGGCCACATCACCGAGATGGTCGAGATGATGCGCGGCCTCATCGAGCGCGGCCACGCCTACGAGGCCGACGGCAACGTCTACTTCGACGTGCGCTCCTTCCCGGGCTACCTGGAGTTGTCCAACCAGGAGCTGGACAACCTGCTCCAGCCCTCCGGCGAGGGCGAGACCGGCAAGCGCGACCCGCGCGACTTCGCCATGTGGAAGGCCGTCAAGCCGGGCGAGCCCTCCTGGGAGACCCCTTGGGGCCGCGGCCGCCCGGGCTGGCACCTGGAGTGCTCGGCCATGGCGCACAAGTACCTGGGCTCGGCCTTCGACATCCACGGCGGCGGCATCGACCTGATCTTCCCGCACCACGAGAACGAGATCGCTCAGGCCAAGGCCTTCGGCGACGACTTCGCGTCGTACTGGGTGCACAACGCCTGGGTCACCCTGAGCGGCGAGAAGATGTCGAAGTCGCTCGGCAACTCGGTGCTCGTCTCCGAGATGGTCAAGCAGTGGCGGCCCATCGTCCTCCGCTACTACCTGGGCACCCCGCACTACCGCTCGATGATCGAGTACAGCGAGGAAGCCCTGCGCGAGGCCGAGTCGGCGTTCGCACGCATCGAGGGCTTCGTCCAGCGAGTCACCGAAAAGGCAGGGGAGGCGGTCGCTCCCGCCGCCGAGGTGCCGCCGGCCTTCGCCGAGGCCATGGACGACGACCTGGGCGTCCCGCAGGCCCTCGCGATCGTCCACACCACGGTCCGGCAGGGCAACAGCGCGCTGGCCGCCGACGACAAGGAAGCCGCCGTCGCCCGCCTCGCCGAGGTACGGGCCATGCTCGGCGTCCTCGGCCTGGACCCGCTCGACCCGTACTGGGCGGGCGAGGTGGACCGCGGCGAGGACCTCCACGGCGTCGTCGACACGCTCGTACGGCTCGTGCTGCAGCAGCGCGAGGCGGCGCGGGCCCGCAAGGACTGGGGGACCGCGGACGCGATCCGCGACCAGCTCAACCAGTCCGGCCTCGCCATCGAGGACAGCCCCGACGGCCCGCGCTGGACGCTCGGACCGCGCTGACCCGCAGCGATGTGCCGCCCGGCCTTCCGGGCGGCACACTTTGTCTTGACGACACACGCGATCCGCACACGCACCGGGATCGCAGAAGCAGAGGAACAGGAAGGTCATGGCCGGGAACAGCCAGCGCAGGAACCGACGTACGTCCAACAAGAAGGGCGCGACGGTCGGCAGCGGTGGCAAGCGACGCCGCGGCCTCGAGGGGAAGGGCCCCACGCCGCCCGCCTCCGCCCGCAAGGGCCACGTGAAGAACCGCCTCGCCAATGCCAAGGCCAAGCAGGCCGCGCGGCGCCCCGTCGCCCGGCGCGGCGGCAAGGGCTCGTCCGAGATGGTCGTCGGCCGCAACCCCGTCTTCGAGGCGCTGCGCGACGGCGTGCCCGCGACGACGCTGTACATCCAGCAGTTCATCGACAACGACGAGCGGGTGCGCGAGGCGATCCAGCTCGCCACCGGCCGCGGCAACATCAACATCATGGAGGCGCCGCGCCCCGAGCTGGACCGGATGACGAACGGGCTCAACCACCAGGGGCTCGTCCTCCAGGTCCCGCCGTACGAGTACGCGCACCCGGAGGACCTCGCGGCCGCCGCCTTCGACGACGGCGAGGACCCCCTGATCGTCGCCCTCGACGGCGTCACCGACCCCCGCAACCTCGGCGCGGTCGTCCGCTCCGTCGCCGCCTTCGGCGGCCACGGCGTGGTCGTCCCCGAGCGCCGCGCCGCCGGCATGACGGCCGGCGCCTGGAAGACCTCCGCCGGCACCGCGGCCCGCACCCCGGTGGCCCGCGCCACCAACCTCACCCGCGCCCTGGAGGCCTACCAGAAGGCCGGCATCACCGTCGTCGGCCTCGCCGCCGACGGCGAGGTCGAGGTCGGCGAGCTCGACGCCCTCGACGGCCCGGTCGTCATCGTCGTCGGCAGCGAGGGCAAGGGCCTGTCGCGCCTGGTCGGCGAGACCTGCGACTTCCGCGTCCGCATCCCGATGCCCGGAGGCGCCGAGTCCCTGAACGCGGGCGTCGCGGCAGGCGTGGTCCTGTACGAGGCGGCACGCCGCAGGGGCTGATCCCGCAGCCCCGCGAGGCGCAGCACGGGGCGGGTCCCGGGCCGACGGCCCGGGACCGGCCGGCCGCGCTCACGAGGGCGGAAGGCTCAGGACGTCAGTCCCGCCAGTCTGGCGCGGGTCAGGACGGCGATGGTGAAGGCGTCGGTCACCCGGCCGTCGGCGACCATCGCCTCGGCCTCCGCCGGCGGGACCGTGCGCGCGCTGCGGATCCCCTCACCCGTGGCGAGACTGCCGATGCCGTCGATGCGGGCCGCGAAGAGCAGCACGTGGTCGGCGACCATGCCGGTGTCCGGATGGACCGCGCCCAGAGCGGTCAGTTCGAGGACGTTCGCCCCGATCTCCTCGCTCAGCTCCTTCGCCGCGTTGGCCTCGGCGCCGAGACCGCGCGTGCCGAAGCCACGCGGCACCTCCCACTGCCAGGAACGGGTCGCATGGCGGTAGTGCTCGACGAGCACGACCCCGCCGTCCAGGAGCGGCAGCACCACACAGCCCGGCTCCGCGGTCGGGCTGACCGAGCGGATGTACGTACCCGTACGCCCGTCCGGGAAGCGCACCGGATCACGCAGCAGCATCACGTACGGGTCCGCGTACAGCACACCGCCCGCCGCCGCGACCGCCTCCGGGTCGGAGAGGATCTCGATGCCGCCCGGCACGTTCAGGAACAGATCGGGGCGCTCGGCGCGCAGCCGTTCGTAGAGATCCATCCGGACACGACCTCCTGAGTGCGGGTGACTGCTGATCACGCGTCGGGCGACTGCTGGTCCGCCTGCCTCCCGCGGGGCTCGGCCCCGGTCTCCGCGACCCGGCCCCCGTACACCCGCAGAATCGTCCCCCAGTCCTTCTTCAGGTTGCCCAGCCTGAGCGTCGGCAATGTCACGGAATGACTGAGCCCGGACCGACCGCCCCTCCCGCCCCGCTCCCGGAACTCCAGCCGGATCGCCACCGCCCCGGCCGCCGCCGTCGCCAGCTGGATCGAGCCGCCGAGCAGCGAGACCTCCTCACCACCGGTGATCTGGAGACTGATCCCCGCCGACTCGAGCACCACCGCCGCCACGATCTCCCGCTGGAAGCCCTGCTGCGACCTGCTCACTTTCCGCGCCCTACGCAGCATGCGCGCATGCCGCCGCGCGATGTCGGACGTCGCCGAGCCGAACTCCTCAGCCGACGGCAGCCGCCCGTCCCGGAAGCCGCCCCGCACGAACGCGTCCAGCGCGTTCACATAGCCCCGCCACTCCTCCTCCCGGCGCAGCCGCGTGATGTCCGCCAGCGACAGCGAGCCGTACGAATTCGGCCCGTCCACCGCCCGGTGCAGGGAATCCGCGAACAGGTCCCGCAGCAGCAGCCCGATCGCCTCCGGATCGTCGTCCCGCGCCCGGTCCTCCAGCCGCAGCTCCTCCAGCGTGGAGCGCGGCGGCGAGTCGGGCGGGGTCAGCGCGATCAGCCTGCTCGCCTTCGGGATGCCCAGGTTGTAGAGGAGGTCGATCAGCTGCTTGACGGGGACGACATGCTCGCCGTCCCGCAGGATGTTCTCGTACGGCTCCGTCCCCGGCCTGGTCAGGAACTCGCGGTAGACGTCGCTCCGGGTGATGTTCCGGTCGACGTCCTGCTCACCCGCCCAGATGTACAGGTCCTTGAGGATGCCCTCCCGCATCGCCTTGGCCTGCTCGACCGGTATCCCGAGGTTCTTCGCGAGCTGCGGCGCCCGCAGCCGCCGCAGCCCCGAGAGCTCGCGCGAGAAGAAGTTCCCCACCGCGTCCGCCCGCTCGCGGTTCGCCTCGTCGTCCCAGTCGAACCGTACGAACGCCGGATCCGCCTCGTCCGCGAGCAGCCGCTGCCAGTCGCGGTGCACGGCCCGGTCGTAACCCCACGTGTACTCGCCCGCCGGATCGCGCTCGGTCAGCAGATACGGCACCAGCGCGCGGTCGTTCAGCAGCCGGACGAACGCCTCCCGCTCGACGGGATCCGCCGAGGCGCGGTAAGGGGCGCTGAGCGCCTCGTTGTTGAGGAAGTACGCGCGGTTCACGACCAGCGTGCCGCTGTTCACCAGCGCGCGGCGCAGCTCGGCCGAGGCGGCGGCCACGGTATCGGCGCTCGGCCGGGGCGGGGCGTCCGCGCTCTGGCGGGCGGCGGCGAGACCTGCGGGGAGCCACTGGTTGTCGAGCGCCTGCGCCATCACGGGATAGTCGGTGAGGTCCCCGAAGACGAGCTGACCGGCGCTTCGGACGCCGTTCCCGCCGGTGCCGTCGCCGCTGCCGCTACCGGTCCCGTCGGACATGGATCCGCCTTCCCCTTCGGTCAATCTCGGTCAACTTCCATGATTCCAGAGGTGACTGATGTGGCGTTACCGATCGTCGGTTCACCGACTCGGAAGGATTGGCCGATCTTGACGGGTCTCGGACATTTCAGCGCCGTCAAGGCAGTGTCCTAAACACAGGTCACTCGGTTAGATGAGTGTGGACACCAGAACGCCCCGGCCCGGGTTCGACGAGCAGAGCTTCCTGAGCATGGTCAAGGTGGACTGCGATCCCGCGCAGGTCATCGTGAACCACGCCAGCTTCCGCGTGCAGCTCGGCCCCGGCCAGACCGCGCGCCCCGTGCGGGGCATGGCGGACACCGCCAGGATCCCCGTCGCCGCGGGCGCCGCCATCGCGGCCGGCGCCGGTACGGCGGGACGCCGCCGCGCGCCCGTCGTGTGGAGCGGGCGGTCCACTCCGGGCGACCCCGGCGCGACCGGGCTGCTGCAGGCCGTGCGGACCACCAACACCCTCGACACCGTCCCGGAGTACGACGGTGGTGCCACGCAGGTCCTCCCCCGGGTCGACCTGGCCTCCGCCCCCTCCGACACCACCATGCCCACCCCCGTCATCGGACGGCAGGGCGGCCCCGGCCCCCTGCTGCCGCCCATGCGGCAGGCGGAGGGCGCGTACGACGCGTACGACACCTACGACACCTACGACACCTACGACAACTACGAGGCGTACGAGCCGTACGGCCAAGAGGCCGAGGAGGAACCGGACTTCGGGCGCGGGCAACGCTCCGGTCACGGGACCGCGGGCGGCGAGCGCCGCCACGCCGCCGACGCGGGCGTACGGCACGGCTACTACCCCGGACGCCGCATGAACCTCGGCGTCGTGCTGCTCCCGCTCCGCGTCTTCCTCGGCCTCATCTCCATCTACGCCGGCATGGGCAAGCTCTGCGACCCCGTCTACTTCGACGGCGGCGAACGCGGCTCCATGGTCAAGTGGCTCCACTCGCTGGACCCCTGGACGCTCGCCGAGCCGCTGCGGGACTTCGCGCTCTCGCACCCCGTCGGCTCCGGACTCACCGTCGCGTTCCTGCAGGTCGTCGTCGGCGTCCTCACCGTTCTCGGCCTCTGGCAGCGGGTCGCGGCCGTCGTCGGCGCGCTGCTCTCCGCCGCACTGATCATGACCGTGAGCTGGCGGACCGTCCCGGCGTACGACGCGCCGGACATCGTCTACCTCGCCGCCTGGTCCCCGCTGATCATCGCGGGCGCCCCGGTCTACTCGGTCGACGGCCGCCTCGCGGGCGAGGCCTGGCGCAAGCTCGGCCCCCGCTCGGAGCTGTGGGAACTGCGGCGCCGGGTACTGCGCCGCGGCGGGGTGCTCGCCGCGGTCGTCGTCGGCCTGACCCTGCTGATCGGCTCGATCCTCGGCGGAGCCGTACGCTCCACGGAACTGGTCACCGTGCCGGGACCGAACGTCGACCCCACCAACCACCTCCCCGGCTCCCCGCTGCCGCAGGAGTCGGGCGAGCGCAGCCCCTCCCGCCGGGCGGAGCAGCGGCCCGAGCCTTCCAAGAGCGAGACGAGCAGCCCGGCCGCGGAGAAGGCCGAACCGTCCGAGACGGTCCGCGAGTCCGGCCGCGTCGGCGAGGCGAGCAGTCCCAGCCAGTCCCAGGGCGCGGGCAGCGGCCAGTCGCCGACCCAGTCCCAGCCGGTCCAGCCGCCGTCCGGCAGCTCCTCCGGTCCCACCTCCACCGGCGGAGCCTCGGACGGCAGCACGTCATGGGGCAGCACCAACGGCGGCGGTTCCGGCGACGACGGCTCGGGCGGCAGCAGCGGTGGCAACCACAACCCGATCGGCGGTCTCCTGGGCTGAGGCCGACGCTCGCCGCACACGGCGAAGGGCGGTCACGGCGTCGTAGCGACGCGGTGACCGCCCTTCCGCTGTCGCGGCGGGTCGGCACGCGGGACGTCTGCACGCAGGACGTCTCACGCAGGGGGTCCGCAGGCAGCACGTCCGCAGGCGGCGGTCTGCAGGCCGACTTGCTCAGCGGGAGCGCGCTCAGTTGGGGGTGCGCTCAGCGGGAGTGCGCCGAGAGCTCCCGCGCCGCCTCCGTCAGGTCCTTCGCCGTGTCGATGGCCCGCCAGTACGCCCCGTGCGGCAGCGGGAAGCCGGCCAGCGACCGCTCACGGGCCAGCCGCGGAAACGTCGTTCGCTCGTGGTCACCGCGGTCCGGCAGCAGGCCGGTGAACGCCGGGGAGAAGACGTACACGCCCGCGTTGATGAGATACGGCGACGGCGGCGACTCGATGAAGTCGAGAACGTGCCCGAACTCGTCGGTCTCCACAGCCCCCCACGGAATACGGGGACGGGCGAGGGCGAGCGTCGCGGTGGCGTCCCGTTCCGCGTGGAACTCGGCCATCTCGCGCAGCGAGAAACGCGTCCAGATGTCACCGTTGGTCGCGTACCAGTGCTCATCCGGGTGGGGGAGGCTCTTGGCGGCGTGCTTGAGGCCGCCGCCCCGGCCCAGCGGCTCCTCCTCGACCACGGTCGTGACACGCAGCGGCAGCACAGCGCTGTCCAGCCACTCCTGCAGGACCTCGGCGAGATGCCCACAGGAGACCACGGCGTCGGTCACACCCTCGTCGGCCAGCCAGGCAAGCTGATGGCCGATGATCGGGGTCCCCGTTCCGGGGATCTCGACCATCGGCTTCGGGCGATCGTCGGTGTACGGGCGCAGCCGCGAGCCCTGGCCGCCGGCCAGGACCACCGCCTGCGTCGGATACGTATGCATACGGGCACGATAAGCGGTGCACCTGCACGGGCAGCGAGGCCCGTGGGGAACGGGGCTGATGAACGCGGTGCGGAACGGCCTCAGCTGCCCTGCGCCTGCTGGTAGACGCCGGAGGCGAACGACGTGTCGCAGACGGGCCGCGAGTAGGACTGCGCGCGCGTGGGACCGTAGTGCGCCACGGCGGCGCGCCCCAGGGCCTTGGCGATCGACATGCAGTGCCTGGCGAGCGACGGGCGCTCCTCGACCTCACGCTGGAGATGGGTGAGGGCGGTGCCCGGGTCCTTCTCCTGCAGCTCGGCGAGAAGCCTGTCGCGAAGAACCTCGTGCGGCGCGCGGGACTTGGCGCGAATCGATACATTCTCCGACGACGCGGTGAGCATCCGGGCCTCGGAGTTGCGCCCTGCCCACGGGACACTGGTGACCGCGAGAGTTCCGGAGAGCACCAGGACGACGGGCAGGACGAGGGCGAGAGTGCGGCCGATACGGCGGGCTGTGTGGGTCACGCAGGCGAGCGTAGCGCTCGGTAGTGATTTGGCGACATTTAGTCACCCTTGCGAGGGATGGTTCGAGAAGATTTTTCGAATCAGGTGTTGACGCACAGATTCGAAATGACCGAAATGCCGGGGTATTTGTCGACATACGGAAACGGCCCCCTCGCCGGAGCGAGGGGGCCGTCCGTTGTCCGTGAGCCCGACGTCAGTCGCTGAGGCGCTCGCCGGTCGAGGTCGAGAAGACGTGCGTCTCACCCGGCCGCGGCACGACGTGCAGCTCGGCGCCCTTCTCCGGCACGGAGCGGCCGTTCACGCGGACCACCAGGTCCTTCTTCTCGCCGCCGACCTCGGCCGTGCCGTACACGTAACCGTCCGCGCCGAGCTCCTCGACGACGTTCACGGTCACGGCCAGACCGGCCGGAGCGTCCTCGCTGTGCTTCGACAGCGACCCGGCGGCGCCGCCGTTCAGCTCGACGACGTCGAAGTGCTCGGGCCGGACGCCGACCGTCACGGTCCGGTCGCCCCTGTCCGCGGCGGCGGACAGCGCCTCGCGCGAGACCGGCACGACACTGTTGCCGAACTTCACACCACCGTCGGTGATCGGCACCTCGACCAGGTTCATGGCGGGGGAGCCGATGAAGCCCGCGACGAAGAGGTTCGCCGGATGGTCGTACATGTTCCGCGGCGAGTCGATCTGCTGCAGCAGACCGTCCTTCAGCACGGCGACCCGGTCGCCCATCGTCATGGCCTCGACCTGGTCGTGCGTGACGTACACGGTGGTGATGCCGAGACGACGCTGCAGCGACGCGATCTGCGTACGCGTCGAGACACGGAGCTTCGCGTCGAGGTTCGACAGCGGCTCGTCCATGAGGAACACCTGCGGCTCCCGCACGATGGCCCGACCCATCGCGACGCGCTGCCGCTGACCACCGGAGAGCGCCTTCGGCTTGCGGTCCAGGTACTCGGTCAGGTCGAGGATCTTCGCCGCCTCCTCGACCTTCTGCCGGATGGTGGCCTTGTTGACGCCGGCGATCTTGAGCGCGAAGCCCATGTTGTCGGCGACGGTCATGTGCGGGTACAGCGCGTAGTTCTGGAACACCATGGCGATGTCCCGGTCCTTCGGCGGGAGGTGGGTGACATCGCGGTCACCGATGCGGATGGATCCGCCGTTGACGTCCTCGAGGCCCGCGAGCATGCGCAGGGAGGTGGACTTTCCGCAGCCGGAGGGGCCGACCAGGACGAGGAACTCGCCGTCCTCGATCTCGATGTCGAGCCCGTCGACGGCGGGCTTCGTGGAGCCCGGGTAGATCCGGGTCGCCTTGTCGAACGTGACAGTGGCCATGGGTGATGAATCCCTTCACCGGCAGGAACGTGCCGGACGATCCGAGTAAAGGAAGGATGGGTCTAGTCCACCGGAGTGAACTTCGGGTGACGGTACCTCGCGATTACGGATCTGTCAGTAAGGCAGAGCACCGGATTTTTGACCTGCGCCCACGAAGGACGCTTCCTGCTTCATGGCCCGCTGCCAACGGGAGGCGGGTTACGCACCAATCCCGGCGGACTCACACAAGCTCCACAGGCGTCACGACCGACGGCCCGTCGGTCCGTACTGCAACAACTATCGGGGCAGATCGCGCGCCCGGATCAAGGGTGGCGGCGTCGGTCCCGCAGGCAGCGCTTCCACCACCAGCCGGTACAGCCGGAGCCCTTCCTCACGGAGATTGACCGCCGCATTCGCATCCCGGTCGTGCAGGGTGCCGCACTCCGCGCACGTCCACGCCCGGACGGACAGCCCTTTATTGCCACCATCCGCACGGCAGACCGAGCAGCGTCCGTCCGTGATCAGCTTGGGCAGCGGTTCGATGACCTCCTCCACCAGAACCGACACGAAGTACCGGCCGGCCCGGTCCCGGGTGATCGTCAGCTTCACCGGGACCACTCCGGGTGGCAGGGGCCGCGACCATCGCACGGACAACGGCTCCGTCTGCTTGGCCAGCGTCAGCAGCCCGGTGCCCGGCCGGTCCGCGTCCTCGCCCCAGCGAAAGCCCATCCCGGCCCGCACGTACGTCGCCGAGTCCTTGGCCAGGTGCTTCCGCTTCCGCTTCGGATACTTCCTGGCCCCCTTGAAGAAGCCCTGGAAAGCCGCGTCCAAATGCCGGAGCGACTGCTGCAGCACCGTCGACGACACTTCAGTCAGCCAAGAGGTCTCCTCGGCCCGACGCCAGCCGGTCAGTGCGCGGCACGTCTCCGCGTACCCCACCGAGACCCGATACTGCTCCCAACCGTTCCGTCGCAGCTCAAGCCCCTGGTTGTACACCCATCGGCACGCCCCGAAGGTCTTCTCCAGTTGCTCGGCCTGGCTACGTGACGGATAGAAACGATAGCTATATGTCCGCTCCCCGCGCCCCGGCTGGCTTGTCCCGGCGCTTCACGGGCTTTCCCGGCTTCAGGCGCTGCGAGGGTATGCCGAGCAGGTCCTCCTTGAGCTGCGCTGCCTGTGCGCCGGTCACCCGCTCCGCCATGGTTCCTCCCCGCGAGACGATCATCGGAACAGCACGTCAGTGCTTTCAACGAACAGACGGGCGGGAGGTCACGAATCTCGTGGTCTGGGGCATTGGCGGATGTGTAAAGTGAGGGGGCTTTCGCGCGCGGCCTCGAAGCGTGCGATGCCGCCTTAGCTCAGTTGGTAGAGCGCCCCACTTGTAATGGGAAGGTCGTCGGTTCGATTCCGACAGGCGGCTCCAGCGAAACCGTGTCCCGGATCACTCTGATCCGGGACACTTGCGTTTTGCGGGGGTATGGCGGGGCGTTCCTGGGGAGGGGTGCGTCGGATGAGTCGGCGTTCCGGTGGGCTGATCGGGACCTGGGCGGAGGCCCAGCGGCAGCAGCAGCGGCAGCATGAGGCGCAGCAGTGGGCGGTGGTGCGCCAGCAGCGGGAGCAGGAGAGGCAGCAGCGGGCGTACGAGCGGGATATGGCCCGGATGCATCGGGAGCAGCAGGCGGCGTATCGGCGGCAGCGGGAGGCCGATGTCCAGCGGCGCACGGGGGAGCTGGATGCCCGGGTGGCGGAGCTGGAGACGCTTCTGGCGGCGGGGTGCCGGGCGCCGGCGTTCGGTGTGGCGACGCTGCGGCGGGCGGAGGAGGTGGAGCCGTTCGCGCCGGGTGCGCTGGGGCAGCCGGTGGTGATGCCGGATCCGGCGCGGTATCAGCCGCAGGGTGGGTGGACGCCTGCTGGGCGTGCGCAGACGCAGCGGGAGGCGCAGGCCCGGTTCGAGCAGGACTGGTATGCGGCGCAGGCGGCGGAGGCCCGGCGGCAGCAGGATCTTGCAGCGTACCGGCAGCAGTACGACGTGTGGGCGGCGGCTCGGCTGGCGGAGATCCGGGAGCACAACGCCGGCATCGCCGAGATGGCCGAGGCGCTGCGGGCCGGCGAGCCGGACACGGTGGTGGAGTTCTTCTCGGCGGCGCTGTACGCGTCGACGGCTTGGCCGGAGGGTTTTCCGAGGCAGGTGTCGGCTGCGTACGACCGGGTGGCGCGGCAGTTGGTGCTGGACTGGGAGCTGCCGGGGTACGACGTGGTGCCGCAGGCGAAGGGCGTGCGTTATCTGGTCGGTACGGATCAGGAGAAGGAGATCGTTCGGCCGGTGGCTCAGCGGCGGGCGCTGTACCGGGATGTGTTGGCGCAGTCCGTGTTGCTGGCGTTGCGGGAGCTGTTCGCGGCGGATGAGTGCGGTGTGCTGCATTCGGTGGTGCTGAACGGCTTCACCGATGATCACGATCCGGCGACCGGTCGGCCGGCGAGGATCTTTCTGGCCACGGTAATGGTCGAGCAGTCGGTGTTCGGCGAGCTGAATCTGGGGCTGGTCGGTGCGGTGGACTGTCTGACGGACGGGTTGCGCGGTCAGTTGTCGGCGCGTCCGGATCAGCGGGTGGCGGTGCGGCCGGGGCGGGTTCCGGAGCAGGTGGGTTCCGGGGTGGTGTCGCACGGTGGCGGGGATGAGCCGGATCTGCTGGTGATGGATCCGGTGGAGTTCGAGGGTTTGGTCGCTGACCTGTTTCGTGCTCGGGGTATGCAGGCGGTCACGACGCAGCGATCCAATGACGGTGGTGTGGATGTCGATGCTGTGGATCCGGATCCGATCAGCGGCGGGAAGATCATCGTTCAGGTGAAGCGGTACCGGCATACGGTGCCGCCGAGCGCGGTGCGCGACCTGTTCGGAACGGTCCAGGGGGCGGGCGCCAACAAGGGTGTTCTCGTGACGACGTCGGGTTTCGGCCCGGGCTCGTACGCCTTCGCCAATGGCAAGCCGCTGACGCTCATAGCAGGAACCGAGCTGGTTGATCTGCTGCACCGGCATGGGTTGCGGGGGCGGCTGGGGGACGGGAGCTCCGCGTCTGTGCCGCAGGCAGCGGGGGACGACCCGCTCGACGATTTCAATGTGCTGGGCATGAACTGGTCGGGGGACGTGGCGTTGGACGTGTGCGCGCTGGTGTGTCAGGGCAGTCGTGTGCTCGCAGACGATTACTTCGTTTTCTTCAACAACGAGCGCACACCGGATGGTTCGGTTCGGATGATGCGCTCCTTCGCCGGGGATCGTGCTGCGGTCCGGGTCGGGTTCGATGCTCTGCCGGAGCGGGCCGATCGGCTTGTGCTGGTGGCGGCTGTGGATCCGGAGGTGAATCCGGACGCTGATCTCGCCGGGTTCACGGATGCGGGTGTCCGGCTGCGTGATGCCTCGGGTGCGGAGCTGGATCGGTTGGTGGTGTCGGACGGGCGGCCGGGTGAGACGGCGCTGGTGCTGGGTTCGTTCCGGCGGCGGGCCGGTGGTGACTGGGAGTTCGTTCTGGGCGGCAAGGGCTATACAGGTGGGCTGGAGGCGTTGGTGGGGGACTTCGGTATCGAGGTGGAGTAGCGGTTACGGCTACGTCAGCTCGGCCGGTGAGGTGTCCGTGCCATGACGCCCTGGCCCCGGCAGGGGGTGTGCGGGCCGAGTTTGTGCGGGTCGATGCTCAGGACGCCGGCCAGCTCCGGGGCGAGTTCCCATTGGCGGTATTCCCACTCGTCCTCGTCGTCGCCGGTTTCCGACCGGCAGGCCTCTTCGTAGGGGAGCGGGGCGCCGATGGTCAGGGCGGCGTCGTCGGGTTCGCCGGTGTGGACGGCGCGGCGCAGGATGTGGCCGTTTTCGGCGATCAGCCAGGCCGAGCCGTCGTTCTGGGCGCCGTAGTAGTAGGCCTGTGCCTGGCCGAAGCGGGTGCTGAGCTGTTCGCAGAGGGCGGGCATGTCGGCTTCGACGGGGTCGCACCAGGCACCGACGACGAGGGTCCAGCCGTTGAGTTCGGGGGTGACGTAGACCCGTTCGTACGCCGGGCCGTCGTGGGCGTCGTCGTCCACGATCTGTACGGCGTCGGTGAAGGGGACCGGCTGCGGGTCGGTCAGGTCCATCGCGTCGAGGACGGCTTGCTGGTCGCCGGTGGGGAGGGCGAGCCAGTGGAGCCAGCAGGCGGTGATGGGGCCGGGGGTGTCGGTCATGGTGGTCAGTGGCGTCCGGAGATCTTGTCGGCCAGTGCGGCCATGCGGTCCGTTTCGGCGCTGTGGGCGGTGAGTTCGCGGCGGTCGGCGGCGCGGTAGGCGGCGTAGAGGGTGTGGACGCCGAGCCAGCGGAAGGGCTCGGGTTCCCATTTGCGGACCTTGTGGTTGACCCAGGGGAGGGTGGTGAGGTCGGTGGGGCCTGACTGGCCCGAGTCCTGCTGGATGAGGTCGCGGAGGGTGCGGGCGGCGAGGTTGGTGGTGGCGACGCCGGAGCCGACGTAGCCGCCGGCCCAGCCGAGGCCGGTGGAGCGGTCGAGGGTGACGGTGGCGCACCAGTCTCGGGGGACGCCGAGGACGCCGGACCAGGCGTGGTCGATGCCGACGCCTGCGAGTTGTGGGAAGAGGCGGGTCAGGACGGAGCGCAGGGCGTCGATGGTGGCGGGCTGGGTGCGTCCGTCGTTGTCGGTGCGGGAGCCGTAGCGGTAGGGGACGCCGCGGCCGCCGATGGCGATGCGGTTGTCGGCGGTGCGCTGGGCGTACATGTAGGCGTGGGCCATGTCGCCGAGGGTTTCGCGGCCTTCCCAGCCGATCGCGTCCCAGGCGTCCGTGGGGAGCGGCTCGGTGACGATCATGGAGGAGTTCATGGGGAGCCAGGTGCGGCGCTGGTGTGCGAGGGATGCGGTGAAGCCTTCGGTGCAGCGGAGGATGTAGGGGGCGCGGACCGTGCCGTACGGCGTCACGGCGTGCTTGGGCTTGATCTCGGTGACGGGTGTCGACTCGTGGATCGTGACGCCGAGCGCTTCGACCGCTGCCGCGAGGCCCTTGACCAGTTTGACGGGGTGCAGGCGTGCGCCGTGCGGGGTCCAGGTGGAGCCGACGGCTCCGGCGACGCGGATGCGGTGGGCGGTTTCGCGGGCGCCGTAGAGTTCGCGGTCCTTTTCGCCGAAGGCGATTTCGACGGTGTGGGAGTTCTTGAGCCGGGTGAGCTGGGCGGGGGTGTAGGCGACTTCGAGGACGCCGCCCTGGTGGATGTCGGCGTCGATGTGCTCTTCGGCGGCGATGCGGATGACCTCGGCGACGGTGTCGTTCATGGCCTGCTGGAGGCGTACGGCGGAGTCGTGGCCGTGGAGTTGGGCGTAGCGGTCGCGGCCGGCGATGCCGTTGTAGAGCCAGCCGCCGTTGCGTCCGGAGGCGCCGTATCCGCAGAACTTGGCTTCGAGGACGGTGATGTTGAGGAAGGGGACGGCCTTTTTGAGGTAGTACGCCGTCCACAGGCCGGTGTAGCCGCCGCCGACGATGCAGACGTCGGCGGACGCGTCGCCGGGCAGGGGCTCTCGGGGGGCCGGGATGCCGTCGTCCGCGTACCAGTAGGAGATGCCGCCGTTGATCGTGCTGGTCATGGGGGTGTTCGTACACCGGTGGTCGTGGAGCTGTCCAGGGCGGGGCGGGATCGGTGCGGGATCGGTGCGGGGTCGTACGATCCGGGGGTGATCGAGATCCCGGACGAGCTGGTCGCGACGCAGGTCAGGTACAACGGCGATGCGGGCAGGGCCTTCATCGAGGCGCTGCCGGGCCGGCCGAGGAGTTCGTGGAGCGGTGGGGGCTGCGGGTCGCCGGGGCGTCGATGCACGTGTCGCGTCGCTGGTGCTGCCGGTGGTCCGGGGGGACGGGACGCGCGCCGCGCTGAAGCTGCAGTTGCGGGACGGGGAGAGCGACGGTGAGTGGCTGGCGCTGAGGACCTGGGGCGGCGACGGGGTCGTGCGGCTGCTGGAGCACGACGTGCCCACCGGGACGTTGCTCCTGGAGCGGCTGGACGAGCGTCGTCACCTGTCGACGGTGGAGGACGACCGGGTGGCGGTGCGGATCCTCGCGGGGCTGTTGGCACGGCTGACGGCGGTGCCCGCGTCGGCGAGCGGGCTGCGGCGGCTGGGGGACATCGTCGAGGGGATGCTGGACCGGGTGCCGCGGGTGGTGGCCGCGCCGGCGGACGAGGAGGAGCGGCGGCTGCTGCGGGGCTGTGCGGCGGCGGTGCGGGAGGTGGCGGGGGAGACCTGGGACCGGCTGCTGCACTGGGATCTGCACTACGACAACGTCCTGGCCGCGGAGCGTGAGCCGTGGCTGGTCATCGATCCGAAGCCGCTGGTCGGTGATCCGGGGTTCGATCTGCTGCCCGCGCTCTGGAACCGTTTCGATCCGGAGGCGGTGCTGTGGCGGTTCGATCTGCTGACGGAGCGGCTGGGCCTGGACCGGGGGCGGGCGCGGGCGTGGACGCTGGGGCGGGTGCTGCAGAACGGTCTGTGGGCGGTGGCGGAGGGCGGGGGCGGGCTCGACGCGGGGCATGTGTCCATCGCTCGGAATCTGCTGGCGCGCTGAGCCGGTATGCGTGCAGGGTGCACCCATGATTCGTGCTGCCACACCTGCCGATGTCCCCGTCATCCACGCGATGGTCCGCGAGCTCGCCGAGTACGAGAGGGCCCTGCACGAGGCGAACGCCACGGAGGAACAGCTGCGTGAGGCGCTGTTCGGCGAGCGGCCGGCGGCCTTCGCGCACATCGCGGAGACGGAGGACGGCGAGGTCGCCGGGTTCGCGTTGTGGTTCCTGAACTTCTCGACGTGGCGCGGGGTGCACGGGATCTATCTGGAGGATCTGTACGTACGGCCGCAGCTGCGTGGCGGCGGGTACGGCAGGGCGCTGCTGACGGAGCTGGCGCGGATCTGTGTGGAGCGCGGTTACGAGCGCCTCGAGTGGTCCGTCCTGGACTGGAACGCTCCGTCGATCGCCTTCTACGAGTCGCTGGGCGCGCGGCCGCAGGACGAGTGGACGGTGTACCGGCTGACCGACGGGGCGCTGGCGGCGCTGGGCGGCCGGGCTGCGCCGGATGGTTCTGTGCTGGGTGGGCCTGGTCGGGGCGGAGCGGTTTCCGGGTGCGGGGCGGGCGGGGCTGTGTGACCCTGGCCGCGGGAGCGGGGGCCGGGGCGCTGACGAGGGAGATGGTCATGGACCAGCTCGGAGACAAGCCCGAAAGCATCCGCAGGCGGCTGGAGGAGGAGAAGCGGCACGCCCGGAAGGAGGAGCGGGAGCCCTCCGACCGGGGTGCCGAGTCGCGGGAGGCGTTGGCGTCCGAGGACGAGCTGGATCCGGACGAGGCGCTCGGCGATTTGGGCGACGTGTACAGGGATGAGCTGTACAGGGGTGGTCCGAGCAGCGCCTAGCGGACGCGGGGTCGCCGGGGACACCGAGGGCTGCCGGGGCTGTCGGATCGCCCGGGGCGCTGGGGCCCCGGAGGTGCCGCGTGCGCCGGGGTCGCGGTCGTCGCCGTCCCGCCGGGCCGCCCGCTAGGGGACGAGGACGACCTTGCCGATCGTGCCGCGTGTCTCCAGGGCGCGGTGGGCCGCCGCGGCCTCGGCGAGCGGGAAGCGCTGGACGGCGGGGCGCAGGCGGCCGGCCGCGGTTTCGGCGAGGGAGCGGGTCTCCAGGGCGCGCAGGCCGCCGGCCCTGTCGAGCATGGCCGGGCCGAGGACGCTCTCGGAGGTGATGCCGCGTGCGGTGAGCTCCTCGTCGGTGAAGGTGAGCGCCGAGCCTTCGCGGATGCCTTGGCTGGACCAGCCGAAGACGAGGTGCCGGCCGCCCTTGCCGAGGAGGCCGACGGCGGCGCGGCCGGTGTCTCCGCCGACGGAGTCGAAGACGACGGTGGCGCGGCGGTCGCCGAGGTGGGCGCGGACGTGCTCGGGCCAGTCGGGGAGCGTGTAGTCGACGGCGAGGTCGGCGCCGTTCGCGGTGACGCGGGCGACCTTCTCGGGGCCGCCGGCGAGGCCGATGACGGTGGCACCCGCGTTCTTGGCGTACTGGACGAGGAGGGTGCCGATGCCGCCGGCCGCCGCGGGGACGATCGCGACGGCGTCGGGCCCGAGGTCGGCGAACTGGAGGATGCCCAGCGTGGTGCGGCCGGTGCCGATCATGGCGACAGCCTCGGCCTCGTCGACGCGGGCCGGGATCTCGTGGAGCCTGCCGGCATCGGTGGTGGCCAGCTCGGCGTAGCCGCCGGGCGCCATGCCGAGGTGGGCGACGACGCGCTTGCCGAGCCAGCTCTCGTCGGTGCCTTCGCCGATGCGGTCGACGGTGCCGGCGACTTCGCGGCCGGGGATGGTGGGCAGGTCGACGGGGGTGGGGTACGGGCCCGTGTCGCCCTCGCGCAGGGCGGCGTCGAGGAGGTGCACGCCGGCGGCGGCGACGGCGATGCGGACCTGGCCGGGGCCGGGCTCGGGGTCGTCGACGGTCTCGTAGGTGAGGTTCTCGGCGGGGCCGAAGGCATGGAGGCGGATGGCGTGCATGGTGGGCTCCCTTGTGCGGTGTGCTGCCGTTGGTGAGCCCACTGTTCAACCTCAAGCAAGGTTGAGGTCAACCCTTCCGGGTCCTCCGACCCGGGCCGCCCTGAGGGCGAGGGTTGCCGCCTCGATGCCGCTGTTGAAGGACACCTCCGAGAGCAGTCCGGGTGCGGCGACCTGGTCGCCCGCGAGGAAGACGCCGTTGCCGCGGTCGATTCGGGGCCGGTCGCGCCAGGTCGTACCGGGGCGGTCGACCGCGCCCGTACGGCCCGTGGCGACGGAGTCGCGCCGCCAGGTGGTGCGTTCGCGCCAGCCGGGGAAGCCGAGGTCGAGGAGCCGTTCGGCGCGGGCGACGCCGTCGGCCTTCGACTGGTCGGGGGCGAGGGGGAACTGGCCCTGGACGAGCTGTTCGCCGGCGGGGGCGAGGGTCGGGTCCTGGGCGGTGAAGCGTTCGATCCAGCCCGGCGCGTCGAGGTCGGAGACGGCGAACACGTCGCCCTTGCGGGTGCGTACGGCCAGGTCGACCAGGGCTGTGCGGCCGCTGTCCCAGCGCAGGGTGTCGTCGTCGAGGAGGCGGCGGGCGGCGTCGAGGGAGGTCGCGACGACGACGGGACCGCCGGTCTCGGGGAGGGTGTCGACGCGGGCGGCGGTCTCGATGCGTACGCCCAGGTTCCAGGCGTGCGCGACCATCCGCTCGGCCATGCCGGACCAGCCGCCGCGCACGTAGTGCGCCTCGGGCGGGAGCTTGGCGGCGCGGCGCAGGCGTTCGTGGACGAAGGCGGCGGAGAGCGATCCGGGGTCGTGGTGGTAGAGCGCGACGGCGGCGTAGTTGGCGGCGGCGCGGGCGCCCGCCTCGCCGGCCTCGCCGGTGGCCCAGGTGAGGAAGTCGCTGTCCACGGGGGCCTGTTCGGGCCTGCGGCGCAGTAGCCGGAGCATCGCGAGGGGCGGGGTGCGGCGCAGGGTGCCGCCGCGGTGCAGGCGCAGCCGGGCGGCTTCGCGGGGCGGTAGCGGGGCGAGCGGGCCGATGAGGTCGCGCTGGGCGAGCCAGGTCCAGTGGGGGCCGCCGTTGTAGAGGGCGTGGGGGCCTTCGTTGGTGCGGTACGGGCCTTCGGACGTGCGGGCGCGGCCGCCGGCAGTGCGGTGGGACTCGTACACGGTCACCCGGGCGCCGGACTCGGCGGCGGTGATGGCCGCGGTGAGGCCGGCGAGGCCGGCGCCGATGACGGTGATGCGGGGCTGGGTCGTCATTGCGTACTCCGTTCGTCGTGTTCCGTCTGGAGACGGACGGCGGAGGCGGGTTTGTGACATCGGCGCCGGGACGCTGTCAGTGGTGTGCGTCACCATGGGGGCCATGGCGCGGAAGACCAGGAACACGCAGGTGACGGCGGCCCGGCGGCCGGAGGTGCGGCTGCCGCCGCTGCGTCCGTACGGCGACGGGGGGCTGGAGCCGGACGGGGACTACGACGGCCTGGAGCTGGCCGGGCTGGATCTGGCCGGGCAGGAAGGGACCGGGGCGCGGTTCCTGGACTGTGCGCTGCGGGAGTGCGGGCTGGACGGGACGTCGCTGGCGGGCGCGCGGTTCATCGACTCGGTGCTGACGGCCGTGCGGGGCGTGGGGACGGATCTCGCGGGGGCGTCGCTGCGGGACGTGGAGGTCGTGGACGCGCGGATGGGCGGGGTGCAGCTGCACGGCGCGGTGCTGGAGCGGGTGGTGGTGCGCGGCGGGAAGATCGACTACCTGAATCTGCGGAACGGGAAGCTGAAGGACGTGGTGTTCGAGGGCTGTGTGCTGGCCGAGCCCGACTTCGGTGGGGCGGAGCTGGTGCGGGTGGAGTTCCGCGACTGCGCGTTGCGGCGGGCGGACTTCAGCGGGGCCCGGATGACGGACGTGGACCTGCGGGGGGCGGCGGAGCTGGACATCGCGCGGGGGGTCGAGCGGCTGGCGGGGGCGGTGATCAGCGCGGCCCAACTGCTGGATCTGGCACCGGTGTTCGCGGCGCAGATCGGGGTGAGGGTGGAGGGCTGACAGTCCCCTGCGGGGGTTCTTCTGCGGGGGTTACGGGGTCCGGGGGAAGCGGGCCTGGAGGTCCCAGACGACCGGGTTGTCGGCAAGGCCGTCGTGCATGTCGGTGAGGTCGGCGATCAGATCGTGCAGGAAGTCGCGGGCCTCGCGGCGCAGCTCGGCGTGGCTGAAGGTGAGCGGGGGCTCGTCGCCGGGCATCCAGTCGGCCTCGACGTCCACCCAGCCGAAGCGGCGCTCGAAGAGCATGCGGTCGGCCGACTCGGTGAAATCGAGCTCGGCGTACTGCGGCCGGGAGGCCCGGCTCCCGCGCGGGTCCTGGTCGAGCTGCTCGACGATGTCGCACAGTGCCCACGCGAAGTCGAGCACCGGCACCCATCCCCAGGCTGTGGACACCTCGCGGTCCGCCTTGGTGTCCGCGAGATACACGTCCCCGCAGAAGAGGTCGTGCCGCAGGGCGTGGACGTCCGCGTGGCGGTAGTCGGTCTGCGGGGGGTCGGGGAAGCGGCGGGAGAGGGAGTAGCCGATGTCGAGCACGGGTCGATGGTGTCATGCGCGGACACCCGGCCCGGGGCACGGGCCTGCGGCCTGCGCATACGCGACGCGTAACCCCACGGGCGAAGGGCTCCGGCCGCCGTTCGCCTGGGCGCCGCGGGCCTTTGGGCGGGTTGCGCTGCCGGGCGCTGCGCCGCCGTGGTCGGCTGGGCGCCGCGGTGCCGGGCCCGCAGGGCGGAGGCCCGCGTCGTGGTCACGGCAGCAGCCGCTGCTCCTTCGCCACCGCCACCGCGCCCGCCCGGGTGTCGACGCCCAACTTGGCGTAGATGCGGCCCAGATGGGTCTTCACCGTCGCCTCGCTGATGAACAGCGCCCGTGCGATCTCCCGGTTGCCCAGGCCCTGGGCGAGCTGGCCCAGGATGTCCAGCTCCCGGTCCGTCAGGGCCGGGCGGGCCGCGCCCCGCATGCGGTCCATGACGCGGCTGGCGACGGGCGGGGAGAGGGTGGTGCGGCCCTGCGCCGCTGAGTGGATCGCGGCGAACAGCTCCTCCGGGCGCTCTGCCTTCAGCAGATAGCCGGTCGCACCCGCTTCGATGGCGCGGGTGATGTCCGCGTCCGTGTCGTACGTCGTCAGCACGAGGACGTGCACCTCGGGGGACGCGATCCGGCGCGTGGCCTCGGCCCCGTCGATGCCGGGCCCCAGCTGGAGGTCCATCAGCACGACGTCCGGCTTCAGCTTGGCGGCCATCGCGACCGCCTCCTCGCCGCTGCCCGCCTCGCCCACGACCTCGATGCCCGGCTCGCTGCCGAGGAGGGCGAGGAGCCCCGCGCGTACGACGGCATGGTCGTCGCAGAGCAGGATCCGTACGGTCATGGCGTCTCCAGCGGGATCGAGGCCGAGAGCACCGTGCCCTCGCCGGGCGCGGACTCGACCGTCAGGGTGCCGCCCAGCTGCCGGACCCGCGCCCGCATCGCGGGCAGGCCGTGGCCGCGGACGCCCTGGTCGCCCCTCGGGGTGTCCGTCGGTGCGAAGCCGCGGCCGTCGTCCGTGATGTCCAGCACGACCTGGTCGTCGAGGTAGGTCAGCGTCAGGGCGGCGGAGGTGGCTTCGGCGTGCTCCCGGACGTTGGCCAGGGCGCCCTGGGCGATCCGCAGCAGCGCCGACTGCACCCGGTCGGGCAGCGGGACCGGTGTGCCGTCGACCTGGAAGCCCGCTGATTCGCGTGCGGCGAGAGCGCGCAGCGCCTGCTCCAGGCCGCCGCCCTCCGCCAGATCGGCCGGCGCCAGGTCGTGGACGAAACGGCGGGCCTCGGCGAGGCTGCGCTCCGCGATCGACTCCGCCGTACGGACGTGGCGGCGCGCGGTCGCCGGATCCGCGTCCCAGGTGCGGTCCGCGGCCTGGAGCAGCATCTGCTGGCTGGACAGGCTCTGCGCCAGGGTGTCGTGGATCTCCATGGACAGCCGCTGGCGCTCGGCGAGGGTGCCCTCGCGGCGCTCGGTGGCGGCGAGTTCGCGGCGGGTCCTGATCAGGTCGTCGATCAGCGCGCGCTGGCGGGCGGCGAGGCGTTCCGCCTGGACGAAGACCGCGGTCGCGATCGCCGCGACGGCAGGCGGTGCGATCACCAGGTTCGGGTCGAAGCCGCCGTGCGCGAGTTTGAGCTGCGCGGCCACGACGAAGGCCGTGAGCAGCGCGACCAGGACGAGCGCGGCACGCGGCGGGAGCGTGCGCAGGCCGGTGTAGAAGAGCGGCACCGCGCACCAGGCGAAGCTGGGCGCGAGGAGCACGAGCACCATCCACACGGCGACGACCGTGCCGAGCCAGGCCAGCCGGCGGGGTGTGGCGCGGGAGCCGAGCACCGGGCCGAGTACGTACAGGGCGGCGAGCGCGGCCGACAGGCCGATGATCCACGGGGAGCGGCCCTCCCAGGGGTGGCGCAGCAGATAGCGCACGAGCGAGGCGCCGAGGAGGAGGAAGAACGCGGCGTGCATGACGGGGGCGAGCCGGCGGGCGTCGGGGTCATGGTCCGGGCCGCGACCGGGATCGTGGTCGAGGCCACCATCCGGGCCGTTCAGGCCGCGGCCGAGGTCGTCCAGGCCGCGGGCCCTCGGATCGCGAGCCTCGGGGCCGCGGGCGAAGGGCTCCTGCTCGTACCGCCGCTCCACCGTCCACCACTCCTCGCTGACCTGCACGGATATCCCCATGGTGACGCGGCGGGGCCATGGGCGCATCAACCGATCGGCTGACACCCCCGTCCTCCATCATGCGCGCCGGAGGCATCCGCTCCGCGGACCGTACGGGGCCGGTGGCGGCCCGAGGATCGACGGCAGAGCGAGTCACCGCCGAGTCACCGCCGGATCCCGGCGCCTATCGAGGAGTTCCCCCATGAAGAAGATGTCGCTGCGTGCCCGTGTCCTGACGGGCGCCGTCGCCGCTGCCGCGCTGGGTGCCGGCACCTTCGGCGCGGTTTCCGCGAACGCCTCCGCCCCTGCCGCCGCCGTGCCCACCACGGTCGCGGCCGACACCGCGAACCGCGATCTGCACCAGACCACCCACCTGACCGCCGAGGCGGCGGTCGAGGCGGCCCGGGCCGCGCTGCAGGCGGCGCAGGACGAGAACCAGCGAGTGACGGTCGCCGTCGTCGACCGCAACGGCAACACCATCGTCACCCTCCGCGGCGACGGCGCCGGACCGCAGTCGTACGAGTCGGCGCAGCGCAAGGCGTTCACCGCGGTCTCCTGGAACGCGCCCACGTCCGAGCTGGCCAAGCGGCTCCAGCAGGCTCCGAACCTGAAGGACATCCCGGGCACGCTGTTCCTCGCGGGCGGCGCCCCGGTGCAGGTGAAGGGCGCGCCCGTCGCGGGCATCGGTGTCGCGGGTGCTCCGAGCGGTGACCTCGACGAGAAGTACGCGCAGGCGGGCGTTGCCGCGCTCGGCAAGTAGCCGGAACGCGCGAGAACGAGCACGAGCCGGAGCACGTGGCAACGAGCGTGAGCAGGGGCGGGCCGGTACCGGGACCGGTGTCGGCCGCCCCTGCTGTCTCGTATGTCTCGTAGATCACCTCGGCCCCGCCCAGGAACCGGACATTCCGTGCATAGGATCATCACGTGGACCAGCGATCCCTCCGCCGCGCCCTGGCGCCCGCCGCAGCCCTCCTGATGCTCCTCGCGGGTGCGGGCTGCACGGCCGACGCCGTCAAGGGAGTCCAGGGCACCCCGGGGGCCGCCGGTCTGCGCGACCCGTACTTCCCCAAGCTCGGCAACGGCGGCTACGACGTACGGCACTACGCCCTCACGCTCGACTACGAACCCAAGACGGGCAGGCTCACCGGCACCGCCGAGATCACCGCCAGAGCCACCCAGGACCTCAGCGCCTTCAACCTCGACCTCCACGGGCTGACCGTCCGCAGCGCGACCGTCGACGGCGCCCCCGCCGCCGTCAACCGCGCCGGCGACGAGCTGACGCTGCGCCCGCGCGACGACCTCCGCAAGGGCAGCACCTTCCGCACCGTCGTCCGCTACTCTGGCTCCCCGCGCACCGTCACCGACGCCGACCGCTCCGAGGAGGGCTGGCTGCGGACCGCGGACGGCGCGCTCGCGCTCGGCGAGCCGACGGGCTCGATGGCCTGGTTCCCCGGCAACCACCACCCCAGCGACAAGGCGACGTACGACATCACCGTCACCGTCCCCAAGGGCGTCACCGCCGTCTCCAACGGAGAGCTGCGCTCCCAGCGGCCCTCCGCCGACGGGAGGCGCACCACCTTCTCGTGGCACGCCGGGCAGCCGATGGCGAGTTACGTCGCAACCGTCGCCATCGGCGCGTACCGCATCGAGACGGCCGACCCGGCGGACGGCCGGGGCGTGCCCGTCCACACGGCCGCCGACACGACCGTCGCCGCGCGCAGCAAGGAGCTGCTGGCCCGGATCCCCGAGTTCATGGAGTGGGCGACGGACTACTTCGGCCCCTACCCCTTCGCCTCGACCGGCGCGATCGTCGAGCGCGCCGGGGACGTCGGTTACGCGCTGGAGACCCAGAACCGGCCCGTCTTCCCGGAGACCTCCTTCAACGCCCCCACCCTCGTCCACGAGCTCGCCCACCAGTGGTACGGCGACTCCGTCACGCCGAAGACCTGGCAGGACATGTGGCTCAACGAGGGCTTCGCGACGTACGCGGAGTGGCTGTACCTCGAGGACTTCGAGGACATCCCCGTCGAGGAGAGCTTCGAGCGGGCCTTCGGCACGGAGGCGAACTGGGCCTTCCCGCCCGCCGAGCCGCCGAGCGCGAAGGACATCTCCGAGCCGCCGGTGTACTACCGGGGCGCGATGGTCCTCCACAAGATCCGCCAGGCCGTCGGCGACGACACGTTCTTCGCCCTCATCGAGGGCTGGGCACAGACGCACCGTCACGGCAACGCCTCCACGGACGACTTCATCACCTACGTCGAGGAGGAGTCGGGTGAGGACCTCACCGAACTGTGGGACGTCTGGCTGTACGGCGAGGACAAGCCCGCGAAGCCCTAGGGGGCGTCCGGGAGCCGAGCCCGGAGCCGGGCCCGGAGCCGGGCCCTGGAGCAGGGACGGGCCTCAGAGCAGCGGCTTGCGCATCACGATGCAGGGACGCCCGGCCTGCGCGTCCCTGCGGCGGTCGATCTCCTCGTACCCGAGCGCCGTCCAGAAGGCGAGCGCCTTCGGATTGTTCTCCAGCACGGCCAGCCGCACGGCCGCCCGCCCCGCGGCCCGGAAGCGCTCCTCGACCAGCCCCGCCAACTGCCGCCCGTGCCCGGCCCCCTGGTGCCGGGCGTGCACCATCAGCAGGCCGATCCAGGGATCGGGGTCCGCCGGGTCCGGGTGGTGTGCCAGCGTCACCGCGATGCCGACCAGCCGCCCCTCCGAGCGGGCCAGCAGCACCTGCGCCGAAGGCTGGGCCAGTTCGTCGGCGAGCGCCGCCGCGACCTGTTCGGGCCGGATGTCGTCCGGGTCCGGGAAGTCCCCGCTGAGCTGCTGGAACGCACGGTTCGACGCATAGAGCGCGGTGAGCTCGGTGAGCAGGGGCCCGGGCAGGGCGCCCGCCTCCTTCGGTACCAGCGTTTCGAGGATCACACCTCGCAGGCTAGGCCCTGGCCGGCGGATCCTGCCGGGCTCGCGTGGCCTCGGCCGGCCTTTCGCGCTCTCGCGTACGGATACGACGAAGGCCCCGGCCGGGACGGCGGCCGGGGCCCTCGGTCCGCACGGAGGACCTCCGTCAGACGTTCACACCGAAGTCCTGGGCGATGCCGACCAGGCCCGAGGCGTAACCCTGGCCGACGGCGCGGAACTTCCACTCCGCACCGTTGCGGTACAGCTCGCCGAAGACCATCGCGGTCTCGGTGGCCGCGTCCTCGCTCAGGTCGTAGCGGGCGATCTCGGCGCCGCCGGCCTGGTTGACGATGCGGATGTACGCGTTGCGCACCTGGCCGAAGTTCTGGGAGCGGTTCTCGGCCTCGTAGATGGAGACCGGGAAGACGATCTTGTCGACGTCGGCCGGCAGACCCGCCAGGTTGACGTTGATCTGCTCGTCGTCGCCGCCGCCCTCACCCGTGCGGTTGTCACCCGTGTGGACGATGGTCTGGTCCGGCGTGGACTTGTTGTTGAAGAACACGAAGTGGCCGTCGGAGACGACCTTGCCACCGGGGTTGACCGCGATCGCCGATGCGTCGAGGTCGAAGTCGGTGCCGGTGGTGGTACGGACGTCCCAGCCGAGGCCCACCGTGACGGCGGTCAGGCCCGGTGCCTCCTTGGTGAGCGAGACGTTGCCGCCCTTGGACAGGCTTACAGCCATGGGGAGGTCCCTTTCCTGGTCGAGGTGCAGTCACCCTCCTTAACGCGGACAGGGGACCGTCGGGTTCCCCGAGATGCCCGGGTTCCCCAGGATGCCCCGAAAAGAAGGTGACGGGAGTCGTGCGCGGACGCGACCATGGGACACATGTCCGGGCCCTACCTGATCCGCGGCTCCGTCTCCCTCCCGGAGGCCGAGCTCATGTGGCGTTTCTCGCGCTCGTCGGGCCCAGGCGGCCAGCACGTCAACACGAGCGACTCGCAGGTGGAGCTCCGCTTCGACCTCGCGGCGACGGAGGCGCTGCCCGCGGTCTGGAAGGCCCGCGCGCTGGAGCGCCTCGCGTCCCGGCTCGTCGGGGGCGTGATCTCCGTACGGGCGTCCGAGCACCGCTCCCAGTGGCGCAACCGCGAAGCGGCGGCGGTCCGCCTGGCGGCACTCCTGGCGGAAGCGACGGCCCCGCCGCCTCGCCCGCGCCGCCCCACGAAGATCCCACGGGGCATCAACGAGCGGCGTCTGCGCGAGAAGAAGCAACGGGCGCAGACCAAACGCGGCCGCAGCGGCCGCGATTGGTGAACGCGGGGGCTTCGCCCCCGAACCTCCACGGCCTGTGGTACGGGCAGACCTCCGACCGAATCGGCGCCCGGCGCCGGGGGTCGTGCCCACCCCTGCTGTCTGCGGAACAGCTGCCCGCAACGGTGAGGCTCCGTCAGCCCAAGTGCCGGTACCGGCCCCGGAAGTACATCAGCGGGCTGCCGTCCCCGCTCGGCAGCCCCACCTCCAGCACGCGCCCGATCACCAGCGTGTGGTCCCCCGCCTCCACCCGCTCCTGCGTGGTGCACTCCAGGACCGCCAGCGCGCCCCCCACCAGCGGCGCCCCGCACACCTCGCCGCGCGTGTAGGCGATGTCCTCGAAGAGGAGCCGGTCGCTGATCCGCCCCTTCATCGCGAACCGGCCCGCGATGTGCCGCTGGCTCTCGGAGAGCACGGAGACGCCCCACAGCGGCTGCTCGGCCAGCAGGTCGTCCATCCGTGAGCCGTTGCGCAGGCTCACGAGCACCAGCGGCGGGTCGAGCGACACCGACATGAAGGCCGTCGCGGTCATGCCGACGTCGTCGCCGCGCGGGCCGTCGTCGCTCAGCTCGGGCTCGTGCGCCGTCACCAGCACCACGCCCGCCGCCAGGCGGGACATGGCGGCACGGAACTCGTCGTTGCTCACCCCCTCAGGATGGGGGATGGCCTCGGTGCGGGGAGCGGGAGTCGTGTGAAGCACAACCGGAACGCTAACCTCGTCCCGGCCACCGCCACATCGGGCGAGAGGACCACGCAAGGACCGGCGCAAGGTCCTAGGACTCCGGTCCGAAGACGGCCCCGACCCCGACCCCGATCCCGGCCCTGTCCGGATTTGCGTTCAAGAAGCCGACGGAACCGTGCCGAGTCCCTCCCCTGACCCTTCATCACCTGATGTGACTTGAGTCACAGAGTCCGGTATTTGTTGACCCTGTGTACCGAGTGGGCAGCGCGCTGTGATTCAGTGGCAGGGACAGTGCACCACGAGGATCGATGAGAAGCCTGGAGTCACGTTAGCTGTCGAGGTCTCGGGGAGAGCGAGCAATGGAGACCGAGTCGGAGCCGTACGTCCGTCTTGCGACCCTGCGGCAGCTGCATCAGGTCGTGACCGACCTCAACACGGCCCGTAGCCTGGCAGACACGCTGCAGACCGTCGCCGACGGCATCGTCGCGGGTCTCGGTTACGAGCTGGCCTGCGTCAATCTCGTGCGCCCCGACGGGGATCTCGTCGTCGCCGCCTTCGCCGGGAACACCGCGGCCGAGGCCCTGATCACCGGCCGCGTCGGCTCCCGCACCTCCTGGGAGCGGCGACTGAGCATGGGCGAGGCCTGGGGCGAGCTCCGCTTCATTCCGCACACCGAGGGCTGGGTGCTGCTGGAGGACGACGTTCCGCAGTGGTACACCGAGGGGCCCGAGCCCCGCTTCGAGGACGAGTGGCACCCCCAGGACCGGCTCTACGCGCCCATGTACGCATCGGGCGGCGGACGCGAGCTCCTCGGCGTGATCTCGGTCGACAAGCCCCGTAACGGCCGCCGGCCGGGCGCCTGGGGCCAGGAGGCCCTCCAGATGTACGCGTCGCAGTCCGCGATTGCGATCAGTAACGCCAGGCTCCGAGCAAACATGCAGCGCGCGCTGGTCCGCCTGGAGCGCGAGCAGCAGGCCCTGCGCGCCAGCGAGGAGTCGTTCCGGCAGGCCTTCGAGTACGCGCCGAGCGGCATGGCCATCGCCGAGATGGGCGGCGACCAGCACGGCCGGCTGCTGCGCACCAACGACGCCCTGTGCCGCCTCCTCGGCCGGCCCGCCTCCGCGATGCGCCGCTATTCCTTCGCCGACCTCGTCCACCCCGAGGACATCGGCACGCTCCTGCGCACGTCCGCCGAGGGCGGCCGGGCCGAGCTGCGTCTGGGCCGCCGCGACGGGACGTACGTCTGGGTCTCGCTGCGGAACTCCGTGGTCGCGGACACCGCCGACGGGCCGCGTTTCCTGCTGACGCACGTCGAGGACATCGAGGAGCGCAAGCGCCACGAGCTGCAGCTCGCGCACCGGGCCAGCCATGACTCGCTGACCGGTCTGCCCAACAGCGCGGAGCTGCGCGCCCGCCTCAGCGCCCGGATCTGCGAGCGGCCGCAGCTGTCGGCGCAGGCGAGCGCGGTGGAGGCGCTGGACGCGGCGTACTCCGCGCACCCCGCGCACTCCGTGCGCCCCGGACTTCCCGTGTACGACAACGGCGGCAGCGACGACCAGGGCCCCAGGCCCGAGCGTTTCGACTTCGACCCGCCCGTGCCCGGCGGCCCCTTCGATCACCATGTGCACGCCATCGCGCCGGCCAGCGAGCACGACGACGGCACCAAGGGGCTCGCGGTCCTCTTCTGCGACCTGGACGGCTTCAAGTCGATCAACGACCGGTTCGGGCACAACACCGGCGACGCCGTCCTCATCGAGGTCGCGCGCCGGCTCACGACGGGCGTCCGCGACGGGGACACCGTCGCCCGGCTCGGAGGTGACGAATTCGTCGTCCTCGCCGACGGGCTCGGGGCTGCGGACGCCGCCGACCTCGCCGTACGTCTGCGGAACGCGATCATTCCGCCGATCCGCGTGGACGGGCGGGCCGTCCGGGTCGGGGCGAGCTTCGGGATCGGCTGGGCGGTCTGCGGTATGTCCGTAGAAGAGGTACTTCAATCCGCTGACCAGCGGATGTACATCGAGAAGCGGTCCCGGTCGAAGGTGCACCGGCGGGCCGGATAGCCTCCGCCGGGGAACCGGACGGATGGCAAGGAACGTCCTTGGATTTGCTCGAACGGGGTAGGCTCGGCCGGTCGGCGACGGCTGGCGAGCATGGATAGGAGTGACCAGGGATGACGGCCGGGAACAACGGCGCGAGCACGCCCGAGAACGACGATCCGTTCGGCTACCTCTACGCGGACGGGCAGCAGGCGGGCGCCACACCTCCCCGCCAGGGCGGCTACGGCTACCCGGGTCCGGCCGCGGCGCAGCCCGGTGTGCCCAGGACGTCGTACAACCAGGTCAGAACGGTCGGCGAGCGCCAGTACGGGCAGGTCCCGCAGCAGCAGGCCTACGGCCAGCAGCAGGCCCAGCAGCAGTACGCGCACCAGCCGTCCCCCCAGTACGCGGCCCCCGAAACCTACCCCGGTGGTGCCCCCACCCGGCAGGTGCCCGTGACGGGCCACGGCGGAGGCCGGGGACGCGGGCCCAACACCAAGGGGCTGCTCATCGGCGCCGTGGCGGTCGTCGCGGTGGTCGTGATCGGTATCACCGCGGCGCTCATGAACGGCGGCGACGACGAGACCCCGCCGGCGTCCCAGAGCAGCGGCGCCCCCGCGGACCAGGTGAAGCCCAGCGGGGAACCGACCAAGGGCGGCAAGGACGACAAGCCCGTCGAGCTGCCGAAGCAGGACGCCGCGACGCTGCAGCTGGGCGCGCCCGCGGCGCTGGCCAAGGACGTCAAGGGCGCGAAGGGCGCGGACGGCGCGTACGTCACGTTCAACGGCGCGGGCGGCTCGGCCAGCTGGTCGGTGGACATCCCGGCCGACGGCGCGTACACGCTGTTCATCACGTACAGCGTGCCGGGCAAGGACGCGAAGACCTCGCTCACGATCAACGGCGGCCAGCTCCGAGCGATCAACATGTCGAACTTCGCGCAGGCCAAGAAAGGCGACTGGGAAAAGGGCTGGACCCGCACCTACGCCTACGTCGACCTGAAGAAGGGCTCGAACACGCTGAAGATCTCGTGCGAGCAGGGGGACCAGTGCGACGCCTTCCTCGACCAGGTGTGGCTGGAGTCTGGTCAGGCCAAGAGCTGACCGGACCACCGAGGCCCCGGCCGGGCACATCGCCGCCCCAGGCTGTCCTGGGGAGGCGGCGCATAGTGCCAGTGGAATGGCCGAACGGCAGGTCAGATGGGCTGAAGTCGGGATGGTTGGTGTCTTCTGATCAGCTCATGGGCCGAACCCCGATTGACAGCGGCGTTCACCTTTCCGGCAAGCCTGTTCAATCACTGGAGCCGAGGAATCCGGCGCCACCCGACATGTCAGCCGGGCCACCGGCGTGCCCGCAATCAGCCTGAACAACCGAAACGGCCCGCCGCAGAGGACGACGGACCGTCACGAAAGATCGAGGCCGGTTACCAGTCGGTGCACGAGTTCAGGAGAGTGTTCCCTTCGAACCGTGCCACCTGCACGCCGATGTCGAAGAGCCCATAGCTGTCCGAGGCCGTGGTGCTCCAGTTCTTGGTCGTGCCGGCGCCATCGAGGTTGGAGCGCCACGTCCAGTACTTCACGGTTCCGTGGACGTTCCGTGAGAGGAACCGAACGCGCACGTGATGTCCATCGGCGCTGGTGTCGCTCAGGTTGATGTTGAGACTGATCGTCGCGTCAGGCCCGTAGTAGTTGTTGGCGTCGTAACCGCCGGAGGCGCCGGTGGTGCTGCAGCCACGGAAAACGGTTGGGACGGCTGCTTGGGCAGAGCCCGACGACACTACGGTCAGCGCAAGTGCGGCCTGATTGTTGTGGTGCAGCGGCCGAGGGTCCTTCAAAGACGGCAAGTCAGCCTTGCGGTTCACGCGAACTGCAGACGAGAGGCCCGCACTTGCCGTCACGCCGCAGGCGTGTGCTCCGTCACCGTGACCCTCGTCAACAGGTCCTCGTACGACGTCCGGTCGAAGTCGCCCGCCGCCGGGGCCAGGACCGTCGCCGTCGCCAGGGCCACCGCGCGGGTCAGGCGGGCCGGCCAGGGGAGGGACTCCACCAGGCCGGACAGGAGGCCCGCGACGGCGGAGTCGCCCGCGCCCGTCGGGTTGCCCAGGACCTTCGCCGGCGGGGTTGCCTGCCAGGTGCCGTCGGGGGTGGCGGCCAGGATGCCGTCGGCGCCCAGGGACGAGACCACCGTGCGGGCGCCGCGACGACGGGCGTCGTGGGTTGCGCGCAGGGGCTCTTGGGAGCCGGTGAGCTGGGCGAGCTCGTCCACGTTCGGCTTGACCAGATCGGGGCGGGCCGCGATGCCGCGGCGCAGCGGTTCGCCGCTGGTGTCCAGCAGGGCGGGGACGCCGGCCGCCCGGGCCCGGCGGACCAGTTCGGCGTACGCGCCGACGTGGATGCCCGGCGGGAGGCTGCCGCACAGGGCCACCGCATCGGCGTCCCGCAGGAGCGTCTCGTACGTGGTGAGGAACGCGGCCCACTCGTCGGCGGTGACGACCGGGCCCGGCTCGTTCAGCTGGGTGGTGTCGCCGGTCGCCTCGTCGACGACGGCGAGCGTGCGGCGCGTGTTCCCGGCGACCGGGACGAGTGCGTCGCGCACCGGCAGGGGCGCCAGCTGGTCGCGCAGGACCGCGCCCGTCGGGCCGCCGGCGAAGCCGGTGACGACCGCCTCGTGGCCGAGCGCCGCGAGGACGCGGGCGACGTTGAGACCCTTGCCGCCGGGGCGTTCGGTGACCTCGGTGACGCGGTGGGAGGTGTGCGGGACGAGCGCGGGGACCCGGTAGGTGAGGTCGAGGGCGGTGTTCAGCGTGACCGTCAGGATCACTTCTGACACCCCCGGAAAATGCGCTGGTCATGGTGCTTGCCATGGACTCGCCACGGCCGGACGGGTCCTGATCATGCCAAAAAGAAGGCGGTTGGCCCAGACCCCCGTCGGCCAACCGCCCCGCGCACCGGGCCGTGCTACGGCTCGATCAGCCACGCGCCCTTGCGCATCACGCCCTTGAGCGCGAAGTCCGCGTCCAGCACCACCAGGTCCGCGTCCTTGCCCGGCTCCAGCGAGCCGACCCTGTCGTACACGCCGAGCAGTCGCGCCGGGTTGGCCGAGATCGCCTGCACAATGTCCTCGACCGGCAGCCGGTCGACGGTCGCCGCCCGCCGGAACGCGGTGTCCAGCGTGAGCGTGGATCCGGCGATCGAGCCGCCCTCCACCAGCCGCGCGACGCCGTCCTTGACCTCGACCTCCAGCGGCCCGAGGTGGTAGACCCCGTCGCCGAAGCCCGCCGCGTCCATCGCGTCCGTGATGAACGCGACCCGGGCCGCGCCCGCGCGGTGGAACGCCAGCTCCAGCGCGGCCGGATGCAGATGCGTGCCGTCGTTGATCAGCTCGACCGTGATCCGCTCGTCCTCGAGCAGCGCCGCGATCGGTCCGGGCGCGCGGTGGCCGAGGGCCGGCATCGCGTTGAAGAGGTGGGTCGCAACGGTCGCACCCGCGTCGATCGCCTCCACCGTCTGCTCGTACGTCGCGTCCGTGTGCCCGATGGCCGCGATCACGCCGTGCTCGGCGAGCAGGCGTACGGAGTCGATGCCGCCGGGGAGTTCGGTGGCGAGGGTGACCATCTTGGCCGTGCTGCGTGCCGCGTCGAGCAGCTTGCGCACCTCCGCCGGGTCGGGGTCGCGCAGCAGCTTCTCGCTGTGCGCGCCCTTGCGGCAGGGGGAGATGAAGGGTCCCTCGAAGTGGATGCCGGCGAGGTCGCCCTGTTCGACGAGCTCGGACAGGAACCCCGCCCGGTGGGTCAGGAAGTCCATGTCGCCGGTGACGGTGGAGGCGACCATCGTGGTCGTGCCGTGCTGGTGATGGGTCCGTACGCCCGCGAGGACGTCGTCTGCGGTCCCGGAGGTGAAGGACGCGCCGCCGCCGCCGTGGTTGTGCATGTCCACGAAGCCGGGGACCAGCCAGTGGCCGGAGAGGTCGGTCGAGGGCGTGTCGGCGGGGGCATGCCCGGTGAACCGGGTCCCGTCGACGATCACCCGCCCGTTCTCGACGACGCCGGTGGGCAGCACCACCCGGGCACCCGTGAGAACCATCCGGTCGGCCATCAGGCGGTTACCTCCGTGTCGAGAGCGTCCGTTGTGTCTGAGTCGTGTGAGCCATGCGAGTCGCGTGACTCGAGCGCGTCGCGCGAGGTGAGCAGGTCCCAGGCCAGGAGCCCCGCGCCCAGGCAGCCGGCCGTGTCCCCGAGGGCGGCCGGGACGATCGCGGGCAGCTTCTGGAACGTGACCCGTGCCGCCACCGCCGCCCGCAGCGGTGTGAACAAGGTTTCTCCTGCCTCGGCGAGACCGCCACCGATGATCAGGGTGCGCGGGTCCAGCAGGGTGAGCGCGGTGACCAGCCCGTCGGCCAGCGCGTCGACCGCCTCCTGCCAGACGCGTGCGGCGGCCGGGTCCCCGGACTCGACGGCCTTGGCGCAGTCGGCGGCGTCAGCGCCGGGGTCGCCGCCGGCCGCGGCCCAGGCCCGGGACACGGCGGACGCCGAGGCGAGGGTCTCCAGACAGCCGCGCTGCCCGCACCCGCACTCCGGCCCGCCGGGCCGCACGACGACATGGCCGATCTCGCCGGCGCAGCCGTGCGCTCCGGCCTCGATCGTGCCGTCGATGCCGATGGCCCCGGCGATCCCGGTGCCGAGCGGTACGAACAGGAACCGGTCGGCGCCCTTGCCCGCGCCGATCCGCCCCTCGGCGAGGCCGCCGGTGCGGACGTCGTGGCCGAGGGCGACGGGGACGCCGCCGAGCCGCTCGCCGAGCAGGTCGCGCATCGGGACGTCGCGCCAGCCGAGGTTCGCCGCGTAGACGGCGATGCCGCCCTCGGCGTCGACGATGCCGGGTACGGCGACCCCGGCGGCGACGGCGCTCTCGCCGTACCGCTCACGGCCGTACACGCGTAGCTCCGCGGCGAAGCCGAGGATGGTCTCGATGACCGCATCGGGGCCGCGCTCCCGGCCGGTCGCGCGCCGCGCCTCGTGGAGCAGTGCCCCGTCCGCCCCCACGAGGGCGGCCTTCATCCCGGTGCCGCCCACATCGAGGGCGATGACGTGTCTCACGCGTACAGTCTCGCGCGCGGACCCAGGAAAGGTCTAGTCCACTGTCCGGGGCTTCCGTGTTTTGCCGAAGCGTGGCCGTGTGGTGTAGCCGCCCGGGCACCGGCGGGCCGGGCCCCCGGGTGTGCCCCGTACCCTCCGGTGCGCCCGGGTGTCCGTCCTCGAACGCCGGACGCGCCGAGTGTTGCCCGGCACCGGCGGGTGGTCCTGCTTCATGGCGCCGCCTCGCCCCTCCATCCCCAGGCGGTCAGCATCCCCGGCGACAACCCGGTGCACTGGGGGGAGTCCAGGCAGCGCACGGCCTCGTCGATCCGCGCGTCGTCGACCAGCCCCGTCGCCACCATGGCCGCCCGCGCCCGGCCCCAGGTGTCGGCCCAGAACCTGCTGATCGCACTGCCCGGCACGAGCGGCGGCACATGGATCTCGGCCGCCACGGACCCGAGCCCCGCCGCGCGCAGCAGTTCCGGGTAGTGCGACACCCTCGAGACGTCGGTGCCGATGCTGTCGCGCAGTCCCCGCCACATGGCCCGCATGGCGGTGGTGTACGGCGTGACGGGTGCGGAGTCCGTCGTGAGGTCCACCGCGTCGCTCACGACCAGAACGCCGCCGGGGGCGAGCAGGCCGCCGAGCGCCGCGACCATCCGCTCCGGGGACGGCAGGTGCATGAGCACGAAGCGGGCGTGCACCAGACGGAAGACGCCGGGGGAGAAGCCGTCCGCGGTGACGTCCGCCTCCAGCACGCTCAGTCCCGGCTCGGGGTGCTCCGCGAGGAAGCGCACGTCGCGGTCCACCGCGAGCACCTCCGCGACACCCGCCTCGCGAAGGAGCCGCCGGGCCACCGTGCCGGTGCCCGCCCCCACGTCCAGGCACGTCCAGCCGGGGCCCACGCCCAGCTCTCGCAGCCGGGCCATGGTCGTGTCGTCGTAGGCGAGGGCCCCGAGGTCGATGCGGTCGCCCTCGCCCCTGTCCTCGGGGCGGAAGACCCGCTCGCCGTAGCGCCCGTCGCCCGCGGGTCTCGCCTGGTGCGACGGCCTGGCTCCGCCGGCCATGAGGTCATTGTGGCAAGCACGTGCGGACGCGACCACCGGGCCGGGACGGCAGGCCGGCCGTCCCGGCCCGTCGTCCGTCGTCCGTCACCCGTCGCCCGTCGTCCGTAGCTCGTCAGGGCTTCCCCCGGAGGAGCGCCGGATGCGTGACGGCTGGGCGCATTATGTTGCTCATATGACCGATGGTGAGGAGCTGTCCGAGCGGGATCGGGCCGTGCTCGGGGTGGAACGCGCCGACTGGGCAGGGCCCGGGGCCAAGGAGCGGGTGATCCGGGAGCGGCTGGGCATGTCGCCGACGCGGTACTACCAGGTGCTGAACGCGCTCCTGGACGACCCCCGTGCGCTGGCGCACGACCCCGTGACCGTCAACCGGCTTCGGCGAGTGCGCGACGCCCGGCGCGAGCGCCGATAGGGTCGGAGCATGGGCAGCCATTTGGACCATGCACTGCCGGAGCCGGTCACGTCCGCCGGGCGTGAAGGGCTCGCCGCGATCCTCGAGAGGCCGCAGGAGACCGTGGTCGCGCTCGATTTCGACGGGACGCTCGCCGAGATCGTGCCCGACCCCGAGCAGGCCCGCGCACACCCCGGCGCCGTCCCCGCGCTGGCCGAGCTCGCGCCGCAGGTGGCGTCCGTCGCGGTCGTGACGGGCCGCCCGGCCGGGGTCGCCGTGCGGTACGGCGGATTCGCCGGCGTTCCGGGTCTGGAGCACCTCGTCGTGCTGGGGCACTACGGCGCCGAGCGCTGGGACGCGGTCAGCGGCACGGTGCACGCCCTGGCCCCGCACCCCGGCGTCGCGGCCGTACGGGCCGAGCTGCCCGGGTTCCTCGACGCCATCGGCGCCTGGCAGGGCACCTGGATCGAGGAGAAGGGGCGCGCGGTCGCCGTCCACACACGCCGCGCCGAGGACCCGCAGGCCGCCTTCGAGGCGCTGCGCGAGCCCATCGCCGAGCTGGCCGCACGGCACGGCCTGATCGTCGAGCCGGGCCGGCTCGTCCTGGAGGTGCGCCCGCCGGGCATCGACAAGGGCATCGCGCTCTCCGAGTTCGTACGGGACCAGCAGGCGGGCGCCGTCCTGTACGCGGGCGACGACCTCGGCGATCTCGCCGCCTGCGCCACCGTCGAGAAGCTCCGCTCCGACGGGGTGCCCGGACTGCTCCTGTGCAGCGGGACCGAGGTCCCCGAACTCGCCGAGCGCGCCGACGTCCTGCTGTCAGGCCCGGCCGAGGTCGTCGAATTCCTGGCCGCCCTCGCCAAGCGCCTGAAGCGCGTGTAGCTGGTCCAGGAACCACTGCTGCGGCGGCAGCGCCATCGCCGCCGCGGCCAGCCGCTTGCTGCGCTCGGCCCGCTCGCCGTCCGGCATGGTCAGCGCCTGGTGGAGCGCGGCGGCCGTGCCGGTGACGTCGTACGGGTTGACCCCGATGGCCTCCTCGTGGAGCTCCTCGTACGCCCCCGCCTCCCGCGACAGCACCAGCACGCAGCCCGCGTCCGAGACGACCGGGATCTCCTTGGCGACGAGGTTCATGCCGTCCCGGATCGGGTTGACCAGCGCCACGTCCGCCATCCGGTACGCGGCCAGCGACCGTGCGAAGTCGTCCTTGACGTGCAGGACGACGGGCGTCCAGCCGGGCGTCCCGTACTGCGCGTTGATCTCCTCGGCCAGCCGCGAGACCTCCGCCGTGTAGTCGCGGTAGACGGGGAGGTCCTGCCGCGAGGGGTAGGCGAAGGCCAGGTGCACGACCCGCTCGCGCCACTCGGGGTGCTCGTCGAGCAGCGCCCGGTACGCCAGCAGTCCGCGCACGATGTTCTTGGACAGCTCGGTCCTGTCGACCCGCACGATCGTCCTCCGACCGGGGCCGACCTGCTCGCGCAGCGCCACCATCCGCTCGGCGACGTCCGTCTCGTGCGCGCGCCTCCGCAGGAACTCGGCGTCCGCCCCGAGCCCGTGCACCCCGATCCACGTCCTGCCGCGGGCAGGCCCCGGCCCGCGGACCGTGATGCTGGGCGCCTCGTCCTTCGGCCAGGCCGGCACGACGTCGTACGGCCCCAGCACCGACGGGCAGGTGCGCATGAACGTCTGCGCCCACCGCGAGGTCAGGAACCCCAGCCGGTCCGCGCCCAGCATCCCGAGGAGCAGCTCCTCCGCGATGTCGTCGGGCAGCATCCGGAAGTACTCCGGCGGTGCCCACGGCGTGTGAGAGAAGTGCCCGATCCGCACATCGGGGCGGTACTCGCGGAGCATCCCCGGCGCGAGTGCCAGGTGGTAGTCCTGGATCAGCACGACCGCGCCGGGCGCCGCCTCCGCCGCCAGCACCTCCGCGAAGGCCCGGTTGTACGTGCGGTAGGCGATCCACTGCCGCCGGAACTCCGCGTCGAAGACCGGCTCCAGCGGGGTCTGGTACAGCATGTGGTTGACGAACCACAGCACCGAGTTCGCGATGCCGTTGTACGCGTCCGCGTGGACGGCCGGGTCGATGTCGAGCATCCGTACGCCCGGCTCGCCGACACCGCGCCGCACCGCCTCCCGGTCGCCGTCGCCGAGCGCGGAGCACACCCACAGGGCGCCCGCGCCTGGGCCGATCGCGGACAGCCCGGAGACCAGCCCGCCGCCGCCGCGTCTGGCGTCCAGCGTGCCGTCCTCGCGGAAGGCGTACGTGACCGGACCGCGGTTGGAGGCGACGAGTACGTGCGCCGCGCGCTCGGATGCAGCGTGCTCGGAGACCATGTCGCGAAACCTAGCCCGTCCCGTATCCGCTCAAACGTGCGGCAGGGCTCCGTCGGTGGAGTCCGGCCGCACGGTCACCCGGATTGCTCACCCGGACCACCCGCCCGCTCAGTGGTTGCGGCGCCGGTCGCGGGTCGCGGCGAGCGCGACCGCCCCGGCGGCGGCGAGTGCGACGGCGACACCGCCGAGCAGCCACAGCCGCTCGCCGGTGATACCGGTCGCGGCCAACTGGGGCAGGCTGCCGTGGGTGCCGGTACCGGCGGCCGGGCCGTGCCCGGCGGCACCGGGGGCCTGTGGCTTCGCGACGCCCTCCTCCGCGGCCTCTTCCTCCGTGCCCTCGTCGCCCGTGCCGCCGCTCGAGTTGCCGCCGGAGTCGTCGGCGGCCTCGTCGCGCGGTTCCATCGGGGACGACGGTTCCTCGGGCACCGCCTGGACGACGACGACCGGCGTCACCATGCACTTCTCGTCGTGGCTGTCCGCCGCGCAGTTGGACCGCGTCGACTCCGCCACCACGCTGTTGCGCAGCGACCCGTCCCCGGTGCCCGCCGCGCCGACGGTGACCGAGTACGTCACGGTCGCCGACTGCCCGGCCCGGATGTCGCCGACGTACGAGAGCTCGGGCTCCGCGTAGCTGACCTTCCCGGCCGAGGCCACGGCGTCGCCGTCGTACACGGCGTCGTCGAGGTTGTCGGTCAGGTCGTCGGTGAACCGGACGCCCGGCAGGTCGACGGTGCCGACGTTCTTCACCGTGACGGTGTACGTCACCGTGTCCCCGGGCTCGACCGATGCCGTCGACGCGGTCTTGGTGATCTCCAGATCGGGCCCCGGGGCCGACAGGGCGAACGCCGGCGCGGCGGCGGAGACCGTGGCGATGGCGGTGGCGAGGACCGTCAGCGCCCCGAGGAGGCGGGGCGGTCTGGAATTCCGGCGCCGAGCGCCCATGAGTCTCGTATAGCCCATAAGTCCGAAATCTAGGCAATAGACCCACGATCGACACTCTGCGCCGCGCCGCGTTACGCCGCCTGGGGGCAGGGCAGGCCTCCAGGCCCGCGGGGTGTGCCCGTACCGCGCGGTGGCGGCGTGCCCGTCCTCAATCGCCGGACGGGCTTAAGGCGGGCGGTGCCGCGGGGCCCGCGCAGCGGCCCCTACGCCGCCCGGCGCCTCGCGTACTCCGCGATCTCGAGCATCGGCGGCCGCTCCTCCGTGTCCACCGCATGCGTCCGCGGCACGAACCCCTCCTCGCGCCGCTCGAACTGCGTCAGTGCCGGTCGCACCAAGTGCCCCCGGGACAACCGCAGTTGGGCCGTGCGGTAGATCGCCGCCGCCATCCGGCCCAGCGCCTGGCCGTCCTGGTGCCGGTGCAGCCGTACGCCCACGTCCACCTGGGCCAGCGCGTCGAGCCCGACCGTGTGCAGCGCGTCGACGAGGAGGCCGAGCTCCACCCCGTATCCGACGGGGAACGGCAGCCGCTCCAGCAGGGAGCGCCGGGCCGCGTACTCGCCGCCCAGCGGCTGGACGAAGCCCGCCAGCTGCGGCCAGTGCAGATTCAGCAGCGGCCGCGCCACCAGCTCCGTCACCCGGCCGCCCTGCCCCGCGGCCGTGCCGAGCGGACGGTCGTACATCGCCTTCACGAACTGCACGTCCGGCTCGGTCAGCAGCGGGCCGACGATCCCGGACACGAAGTCCGCCGAGAACTCCTTCAGGTCCGCGTCCACGAAACAGACGATGTCGCCGGTCGTCACCAGCAGCGACCGCCACAGCACCTCGCCCTTGCCGGGCACGGCCGGTATCCGCGGGAGTATCGCGTCCCGGTGCACGACCCGCGCACCCGCCGCGGCCGCCACCTCGGACGTACGGTCCGTGGAGCCCGAGTCGACGACCACGAGCTCGTCCACGAGCGGCACCGCGTCCGTCATCAGCTCACGGCGGATCACGGAGACGATCTCGCCGACGGTCGCCTCCTCGTTCAGCGCAGGGAGCACCACACTGATCGTGGTTCCCCGCTTCGCGGCGACGAGCTGGTCGAGCGGGCGGTCTGCCACGGACCAGGACCGCCGGGCCAGCCAGCGCTCCACCTCTTCCAGCACCTGATCTCCATCTCGCGGATCGGACGACCATCTCAGACGTCCGGGGGTTCGGTTACAGTCTTGAACAACGCGGACGACCCTCGCATGCCGGGGTCGTCGTCACGCCGACAATCACATACCGCTCATCCAGAGGGGCAGAGGGAAACGGCCCGTTGAAGCCCCGGCAACCCTCCAGCCGGCCACGCGGCGGATGCCGCATATCGACACTGTGTCGCGATCATCGCGCGCGAGGCTCCCGGCTAGGGAAGGTGCCAAATCCGTCTCATGGCGAGATGCGCCATGAGGAAGATGAGGAGAAAGGGCCTCGCCTCCATGGCTGTAGAGACAGTTGCACCCACCACCGACACCGTCGATCTGGGCCCGGCCTCCGGCCTTTCGTGCCGCGAATGCGGCGAGCGGTTCGCGCTCGGTCCGATCTTCGCCTGCGAACTGTGTTTCGGTCCGCTCGAAGTCGCGTACGACCTGCCGAGCGGCAGCCCCGATGAGGCCGCAGCCCTGCGCAAGCAGATCGAGAACGGCCCCGCCAACATCTGGCGCTACGCGCCGCTCCTCCCCGTCCCCGCCGACGTGGCGAGCAAGCCGAACCTGAACCCGGGCTGGACCAAGCTCGTCCAGGCCGACAACCTCGCCCGCGAGCTGGGCGTGGAGCCGGGCAAGCTCTTCGTCAAGGACGACTCCGGCAACCCGACGCACTCCTTCAAGGACCGCGTCGTCGCCCAGGCCCTGGAGGCCGCTCGCGCCTTCGGCTTCACCACGCTCTCCTGCTCCTCCACCGGCAACCTCGCGGGCGCGGTCGGTGCCGCGGCCGCCCGCGCGGGCTTCCGCTCCTGCGTGTTCATCCCGCACGACCTGGAGCAGGGCAAGGTCGTCATGGCCGCGGTCTACGGCGGCGAGCTCGTCGGCATCGAGGGCAACTACGACGACGTCAACCGCTTCTGCTCCGAGCTCATCGGCGACCCGCTGGGCGAGGGCTGGGGCTTCGTCAACGTCAACCTGCGGCCGTACTACGGCGAGGGCTCGAAGACGCTCGCGTACGAGATCTGCGAGCAGCTCGGCTGGCAGCTGCCCGACCAGATCGTCATCCCCATCGCCTCCGGCTCCCAGCTCACGAAGATCGACAAGGGTCTGCAGGAGCTCATCAAGCTCGGCCTCGTGGAGGACAAGCCCTACAAGATCTTCGGCGCCCAGGCGGAGGGCTGCTCCCCGGTGTCCGTGGCCTTCAAGGCCGGCCACGACGTCGTACGGCCGCAGAAGCCGGACACCATCGCCAAGTCGCTGGCGATCGGCAACCCGGCCGACGGCCCGTACGTGCTGGACATCTGCCGCCGCACCGGCGGTGCCGTCGAGGACGTGACCGACGAGCAGATCGTGGACGCGATCAAGCTGCTGGCCCGCACCGAGGGCATCTTCACCGAGACCGCGGGCGGGACGACCCTCGGCGTGGCGAAGAAACTGATCGAGGCCGGCGTCATCGACCCGTCCCTCACGACGGTGGTCGTCAATACGGGTGACGGCCTGAAGACCCTGGACGCGGTGGCCCCCACGACGGGCATGTCCGCAGTCATTAGCCCCAACCTGGACTCTTTCCGAGAGGCTGGCCTCGCATGAGTGTCAACGTCCGCATCCCCACCATCCTCCGTACGTACACGGGCGGCCAGGCCGAGGTCCCGGCGGAGGGCGCGACCCTCGCCGAGGTCATCGCGGACCTGGAGAAGAACCACACGGGCATCGCGGCCCGTGTCCTGGACGACCAGGGCAAGCTGCGCCGCTTCGTGAACGTGTACGTCAACGACGACGACGTGCGCTTCGAGCAGGGCCTGGAGACGGCGACGCCGGACGGCGCGGGTGTCTCGATCATTCCGGCCGTCGCCGGAGGCTGACCGCAGGCCGCCGGCCCGTCGGCGATCGGCCCTCGGCCACCACACAGAGTCAACAGAATTGCCCCCTCCGCAAGCTAAGCGGAGGGGGCAATTCTGCATGGTTGAGCGCGGTAGAGTTGGGGAAGTCCCCTCCGCTGCTTGTGCCAGATGCATATGAGAATGCGTCCGCGCGCGACAAGAAGCAGCCAAAGTGTTCGAGCTTGTTGCGCACTAAGTGCGCTTTGTCCGGCCCGACTTGCCCGGGAATGCTCGGAATTCCATGAATTATCCGTTCGGTCGTGCCCAGAATTCTCGTCCGATTGACCTGTTGCAGACGGCAGTTGGACAGATACATTCAGCCGCGGTCGACGCGTTCCGGCGCACATCCACGCCTCTTCGTGGGTGAGGTCTGACCCGGGTCCGCGAAGTGCGGTCCTGTGCAAGGGCCAGTAATAGGGGAGTTAGGCATGGCTCAGGGCACCGTCAAGTGGTTCAACGCGGAGAAGGGGTACGGCTTCATCGCGGTCGACGGTGGTGCGGATGTTTTCGTCCACTACAGCGCGATCCAGATGGACGGTTACCGCACCCTGGAGGAGGGCCAGCGGGTCGAGTTCGAGATCTCGCAGGGTCAGAAGGGGCCGCAGGCGGACATGGTCCGTTTGGCCGGCTGAAGCGCCGACCGACTGCAGCGACGTAGCGGAGGGCCCGTACCTGGGACTGGGGTACGGGCCCTCTGTCGTGCCCGTCACCGGGTGCGGCCGACCGCCGCCCCCGAACGGCCGGGCCTCGAACAGCGGCCGCCACCCCTCGCAGACGCTTCTGGGGGCGGGTTGCGCCCTCCCGTCACCCGACCACCACCCCCCAACGGGCCCGCTTCGCGGGCGCGCCTTGCACTCTCTCTGCCCGAGTGCTAATCATTGGCGTTAGCACTCTCCGAGTGAGAGTGACAACGAAGGACCGGGTCGGTGAGGCCCGCAGGCCGGGTGGGGCAAGGAACCACAAGGCATGCAGGCCGTCCGTCGCGGGCGCCAACGCGGTCCGGAGAAATCCACCCCAGTCCGGGAGGACCACTTCACATGGCCAAGATCATCGCGTTCGACGAGGAGGCACGGCGCGGTCTCGAGCGCGGGATGAACCAGCTCGCCGACGCCGTCAAGGTCACCCTTGGCCCCAAGGGCCGGAACGTCGTCCTCGAGAAGAAGTGGGGCGCCCCCACGATCACCAACGATGGTGTTTCCATCGCCAAGGAGATCGAGCTCGAGGACCCGTACGAGAAGATCGGCGCCGAGCTGGTCAAGGAAGTCGCCAAGAAGACGGACGACGTCGCCGGTGACGGTACGACCACCGCGACCGTTCTCGCCCAGGCACTCGTCCGCGAGGGCCTGCGCAACGTGGCGGCCGGCGCCAACCCCATGGCTCTGAAGCGCGGCATCGAGAAGGCCGTCGAGGCCGTCTCCGGCGCCCTGCTCGAGCAGGCCAAGGATGTCGAGACCAAGGAGCAGATCGCTTCCACGGCCTCCATCTCCGCCGCCGACACCCAGATCGGCGAGCTCATCGCCGAGGCGATGGACAAGGTCGGCAAGGAAGGCGTCATCACCGTCGAGGAGTCCCAGACCTTCGGTCTGGAGCTGGAGCTCACCGAGGGTATGCGCTTCGACAAGGGCTACATCTCGGCGTACTTCGCCACCGACATGGAGCGTATGGAGTCGTCCCTGGACGACCCGTACATCCTGATCGTCAACTCCAAGGTCTCTTCGGTGAAGGACCTGCTCCCGCTGCTGGAGAAGGTCATGCAGTCGGGCAAGCCGCTGCTGATCATCGCCGAGGACGTCGAGGGCGAGGCCCTGTCGACCCTGGTCGTCAACAAGATCCGCGGCACCTTCAAGTCCGTCGCCGTCAAGGCCCCGGGCTTCGGCGACCGCCGCAAGGCCATGCTCGGTGACATCGCCATCCTCACCGGTGGCACGGTCATCTCCGAGGAGGTCGGCCTCAAGCTCGAGAACGCGGGCCTGGACCTGCTGGGCCGCGCCCGCAAGGTCGTCATCACCAAGGACGAGACCACGATCGTCGACGGTGCCGGTGACAGCGACCAGGTTGCCGGTCGCGTCAACCAGATCCGTGCCGAGATCGAGAACTCCGACTCGGACTACGACCGCGAGAAGCTCCAGGAGCGCCTGGCGAAGCTGGCCGGCGGCGTGGCCGTCATCAAGGCCGGTGCCGCGACCGAGGTCGAGCTCAAGGAGCGCAAGCACCGCATCGAGGACGCCGTCCGCAACGCGAAGGCGGCCGTCGAGGAGGGCATCGTCGCCGGTGGTGGCGTGGCTCTCATCCAGGCTTCCACGGTCTTCGAGAAGCTCGAGCTCGACCTGACGGGCGACGAGGCCACGGGTGCCGCGATCGTGAAGCTGGCCCTGGAGGCCCCGCTGAAGCAGATCGCGATCAACGCCGGCCTCGAGGGCGGCGTCGTGGCGGAGAAGGTCCGCAACCTGCCGACCGGTCACGGCCTCAACGCCGCGACCAACGAGTACGTCGACCTCATCGCCGAGGGCATCATCGACCCGGCGAAGGTCACCCGCTCGGCCCTGCAGAACGCGGCCTCCATCGCCGCGCTGTTCCTCACCACCGAGGCCGTCATCGCCGACAAGCCGGAGAAGGCCGCCGCGGCCGCTCCGGGCGGCATGCCGGGCGGTGACATGGACTTCTGATCGACCTCTGGTTGATCAACTGTCCTGAGTACCGAGGGCGGCACCCCTACTCCCAGGGGGGTGCCGCCCTCGGGCGTTCCCGTGGCCGGTGGGGGTTCCCGACGAGACACAGGCCGTCACCGCCGCGCGCCTCGCCAACGACCACTACGCGGAAGTCGTACGCGCCCAGCCCGCGCGCTTCTCCGCATTCGCCGCGCTGCCGACGCTGCTGCCGCGCGCCGACGCGCACGTCCCGTGGGAGGCCCCGGACATCACCGAGTTGCCGACGGTCGCGGCACGCCGCATGTTCTACGACACCGTCGCCCACGGCCACGAACCCGCGCTGCGTGCCGCGGCCGAGTCGTACGGCACGGAGCGGCTGATGCTCGGCACGGACTTCCCGTACCAGACGGGCGACGGTCTGCGCCGGGCCGTCAGGTTCATCGAGGAGACGTGGTGCCGGAGGAGGCGGAAGCGGTGCTGGAGGCGGGCGCGGAGCCGCTGCCTGCAGGCCACGGCGGCGTAGGCGTTCGGCGGCGCAGCCCGTGAGCTTCTCGGTGCCGCGGCGACGGTTCCCGCGATGCGGCATTCCGGATTTCCGTGGTGGATTCGGGAAGGCTCGGTCACCAATTCGTGAAGCTCGGGCGAGACGCTGGGTCCAGTCCAGCGCTCTCGCGCTTCTCACTCGGGGGAACTTCAGATGACCAAGCACATCCGCCGTGGCGTCCGCAGAGGCGCCGTCGTGCTCGCCGCCGTGTCCGCACTCGCTCTGACGGCCTGTGGGCCCGAGGGGCACCGGTCCGACCAGACCGGCGCCGGGGCCGAAGCGCCGCCCGCGAGCGCGAGCCCGTCCAAGCCCGCGAGCCCGTCCAAGCCCGCGAGCCCGTCCAAGCCCGCGAGCCCGTCGAAGCCGGCCACCCCCAAGGGCACGCCCGGCAAGGGCTCGTCCGGCGGCACCGATGACTCTTCGGCGCCCGACCCCGACTACGCGGTCTTTCCGTGCAGCACGTACGACGTGAAGTTCACCGCGACCCTCGCCGAGCGCACGACGAGCAGCTACCTGCTGAAGATCACCAACAAGAGCGGCAAGCCGTGCAAGGCGATGGACTACCCCGTCGTGACCTTCGGCGACCTGGACGGCGCGGCGACCGAGCGCACGGGGACGCACCCCGGCACCGACATCCTGCTCAAGCCGGGCCAGTCTGCGTACGCCGGGCTCATGGGCGGCGTGAACGACGGCACGGGCCGGACCGTCAACTCGATCGCCATGACCATGAACACGCACTCCGACCTGGAGCAGGTGCCGCTCAAGGCGTCGACCCCCGGCATGTACGTGGCCCCCGACCCGTCGGTGACCGCGTGGGTGAACAACGCTGAGGACGCCCTCAGCCTGTAGGCGGCTCGCGGTGCGTGACCCGGATCTTGGGCTGGCTGTGCGGACCCTGCTCCCAGTCGTCCATCAGGCGGGCGGCCAGCCCGTGGCTGCTCGCGACATCGATGAGCGTTTCGGTGCGGTAGTAGAAGTCCTCGCGCAGTACGTGGTGTTCCTTGCCCGCGGTGCGGTTGAAGGTGAAGTCGAAGAAGCCGTGTGGGGCGAGGACCCGTCCCACATGGGCCAGGCACTCGTCGATGACCTCGATCGGCGAGTGGGAGAACACGCTGTGCGCGTGCACCACGGTGAAGTACCCGGAGGGCAGAGCGGCCAGGCGCAGGTCACGGACCACGCTCAGGTGCGGAAGCTTGTCCTGCAACTGTCGGCGCGCGACCGTCTCCTGTGCGGCGATCAGGATCTCGGGGGAGATGTCGATCCCGTAGTAGTGGCCGACGTCGAGGTAGTCGATGAGGCGCCAGCCCGCGCGCAGATTGCCGCAGCCGATCTCCAGCAGTCGGTCGTCGGCCCGCAGCCCGTGCCGGCGGAGGTAGTCGTACTGGAGCTGTCCCATGGCGAGCCAGCGGTGATGGGTCCTGCTCCCGACGGCGGAGTCCGGACTGATCGCGCTGTCCGCCTTCATCACGGCCCGGTAGAAGGACGCGTGGTCGTCCGTGGACCACATCAGCCTCAGGTTGCGGCCGAGCCGGCGCACGTGCTGCGGGATGCGGTCCGGGTGCCGCAGGGCGTAGCGGAGTTTGTGGGCGAGGGCGGCGCGGTTGGTGGCGCTGCTCTTGCCCTCGCTCTTGCTCTTGCCATCGCTCGTGCCCTGGCCGTGGTCCGTGGCCTGTGCCATGTCGCCGGTCCTCCTGCGTCGGTCGCCGCCTTGTAGGCCACCATGCGACGGGTCGGCGCCCGGGGCGACCGCGGGCGACCGTTCAGAGCACGTAGACACTGTCTGCGTAGCTGAGGTGGACAGTGTCCATGCATCAGCCGCCGCGCGTCGTCGCGGGCGCGCTGTGGGCCAACCTGCGCGGCATCGCCCAGCTGTGGGGGTGGGGCAGCCTCCCGCTCGTGATGGGGGCCGACGACGTCGAGCCGCTGCTGCGGGCCGCGCTCGACGCCCACCTCGGCGTGCGCGGAGGCCCGATGAACCAGGGGCGGGTGCAGCGCCTCACCCTCGCCGGCAGCACCACCGGCGCCGTGATCGTCGCCCTCGACGGGACCGCCCTGACCATCGTCCCTGCGGTGGGCGTCGCCGCCGCGACGATGCTGATGTCCCCGGGCGACGGCCCCCGCTGGACCGGCGCCGCCTTCACCTCCGCGATGGGCCCGGCCCTGGTCGTCCTCGCGGCGGCGGCGGCGGTGGGCGGTGGCGGTGGCGGTGGGCGGTGAGCAGCCGGCGACCAGGCTGCCTCAGCGGACGTAGTCCCTGAGCTGTCTCGGTGGCGAGGCCCTGACGCACGCCCCTCCATGGGGCCCTGAGGCCCGCCTGCAGGTGCGCTGCAGGCAGGCCTCAGGGGAGTAGGGGTGTCAGTGCCTGGTGACGGCGTCGAGTGCGTTGACGATGCCGTGGCCGTAGAAGCCGTTCACGCGCTGGGAACCCACGCAGGTGGAGTCCTGGATTCCGTTGCCGTCCGGGTCGTACAGTCCGGTCGGGCAGCCCGGGTTGTCGGCCTGTGCCTTCAGCAGCGCCTGCAGGACCTGCGGGCCGGCCCACGGGTGGGTGCTCTTGAGGAGCGCGGCGACGCCGGCCACGTGCGGGCTGGCCATCGAGGTGCCCTGCAGGAAGGCGTAGCCGTTGTTGGGCATGGTGGCGAGGATCCGGCCGTTCTTCGACGGTGTGTCGGGGATCTGGTACTTGTCGCCGCCCGGGCCGGCGACGTCGACGACGCCGAAGCCGTAGCTGGAGTAGTACGACTTGAGGTTCCGCACGCCGGTCGCGGAGACGGTGACGACGCCCGGCAGCTGGGTCGGGATGTCGAAGCACTCGTGCGGGTCGATGGTCCGCTCGACCGGGGTGGTGTCGTCCGGGCTGGAGTCGTCGACGATCGAGTCGGCGTCGAGGTCGTGGTTGGAGTTGCCCGCGGAGGCGACGTGCAGGGTGCCCTTGCCCTGCGCGTACAGCGAGGCCCGGTTGACCGCGTCGACGATGGCCTTCTGGTCCGGGTCGTCAAGGCAGTTGTAGAGCCACGGGTCGATGTAGTAGCTGTTGTTGGTGATCTCGACGCCGTGGTCGGCGGCGAAGACGAACGCGCAGACCACGCTCTCCGGGAAGAAGAGACTGGTGGTCGGGTCGCTCACCTTGATCGAGGCCACCTTGACGCCCGGGGCCACGCCGGCGATGCCGATGCCGTTGCGTGCGGCGGCGATCTCACCCGCGACGTGGGTGCCGTGGTAGTCGTCGCTGGTGTAGGGGCGCCAGGCCCCCTCGCTGGTGTCTGCGACGCCGCCCACGCAGTTCGCGGACTGGCTCTTGGAGAAGTTGGCGGCGAGGTCGGGGTGGGTGTCGTCGACACCGGTGTCGATCACCGCGACGGTGACGTCCTTGCTGCCCGGGTTGATCTTGGCGGCCTTGTCCGCACCGATCGCGCGCAGGTCCCACTGGTCGGCCTCGAGCGGCTCGACACCGTCGGCGGTCGCGGCCGTTCGGCCCGCAGCGCTGTCCACGTACTCCGGGGCACCGATCTCGGTGGTGCCCGCGGGGGCGAGTGCCGCGGTCCGCGTGGCACCGGCACTCTGCACACCCTCGACCGTGCGTATCTGCTCGGCGAAGCCGGGGTTCGTCGAGTGGACGACGATCACGCCGATCTTCTCGTGGGTGACGACGACGGTCCCGCCGGCCTTGGCTATCGCCTTCTCCACGGCCTTGATAGTGCCCTGGTTCGGCTTCGTGTTGACCACGTAGGACAGCTTCGGGCCGTCCGCAGCCGTCGTGGCGGAGGTGTCCTGCACTGCGGTCTGCGCGAAGGCAGTGCCCGGCAGGAAACCGAGCGACGCGGTCAGCGCCAGCCCGACCGGTACCGCGAGGGAAGCGCGCAGGCGTCTGGAACGGAGATGAGCCATGAGGGTTCTCCACATCAGCAAAGGAATCCGCCCGATGTGTGTGGACACGGGCGGGGGCAGATGACGTGGCAACCTAGCGTCGATCACGCCTGCGATCAATGGCCCACGGAAAGCGGAGCTCTCACGCCCTTTCAACCACGGCAGGTGTGCCCCCGGGGTCACACATCGGTACCACGGCTGGTGGATCGAAGCCCGAGGCTCAAGGGCCGGGTACGCGGCGAGGTGGGGTGGGTCGTGGGCGGCGGGGTGGAGCCGCTCCGGAGCTCAACTTGCGTTCACCGTGCGGGGCTCTGTTCCCCGGAAGTCCATGGCGTGGAAGCAGGCCGTCCGGGACGAGTCGCAGATCTGCGGTCCCGGCCAGGGGGTGTTCTTCGGAGGGTCGTATGCGAGGAAGGTCACGATCGTCCCGGACTCCAATACCGCAGTGGCCTGACGCAGCGGGGTCTTCACCGTGGAGTCGACGAAGGCGAACGGAGCGTGCGGCCCCACCATCACGACGCCGGCGAGCGCACTCTTCGGCTGCTCCCCAGGGGATTCGGCATCGGGGAAGTCGAGCATCGGACCGATCACCGTGGCGCTGTTCGCGGTGCCTGGGGACAGCGGCCCGCACCTGGCCCCGGCCAGGCCCTTCCGGAGCGTCGCGAGGCACCAGCGGCCGTCGTCGCCGACCCAGCCCATGTCCGCGTCGTCTCGCGACGTGCGGTTCAGGACCACGAGTTGTTCACGGCGAGGCAGCATGGGGTTGAGTGGCGAGGCGACCTGCAACTTCTTGTGCAACTGAGCCAGTAGGTCCAGGTCCTTGACCGGCATCGGGACCGTCGCTCTGGCACCTCCGGGATTCGGTGCCGGCTTCTCCGTAGGTGCGGAGCTCGGCTTGGGCGTCGACGTCGGCTTGCCCGTCGGCGTCGACGCCTCCGTCACGCAGCCCACCGCGCTCGTCGCGAGCAGGGCCAGGACGGCGACGAGGCGTCTGCCTCCCCGTCCGCGCTCGCCGCTCAACGGCCCTGCTTGATGCCGCCGATGAAGGCGGACCAGGCGGCGGCCCGGAACTCGAGCTTCGGGCCGTCGGGGTTCTTGGAGTCACGGACGGGGACGAGGCCGGGGTGGTGATCGGCGACTTCGAGGCAGTCGCCGCCGCTGCCGCCGCTGTACGTCGACTTGCGCCACGTGCCGACCTCCAGGCAGTCGCCGCCGTCGCCACCGCTGTAGCTGGACTTGTGCCAGGTCGCGGTGCGCAGGTCGTACTCAGGGCTACTGATCTCCATGCGCGTAATCCTCCGCCACTGATTCGATCAAGGCCAGGGAGGCTTCCGGTGACGATGCGCTGGCCCGGACCAAATCGTAGGTCAGTTCGTGACGGGCAACGGTGGCCGGGTCATCCTCCAACCGCCCTGCTCCAGGGCCCTGGAAGTACGCGAGCGGGGGTGCGTCCTCGAAGGACATCAGCTTGAGGGCGCCTTCCAGCGCGGCGTGCGCGCCCGCGTCGAACGGCAGCACCTGCACGATGATCCTGTGGCGGCGGCCGAGCGCCGCGACGTGACGCAGGCTCTCCGCCATCACCGCCGCGCTGCCGACCCTCCGCCGTAACACCGCCTCGTCCAGAACCGTCCACAACAACGGCTTTGTTGGATCGTCGAGCAGCCGCGCCCGCTCCAGCCTCGCCTCGACGAGATCGTCGATGACCTCGTCCACCGCCGTCGGCTGATACGCCCGGAACACCGCCCGCGCATATGCCTCCGTCTGCAACAGCCCTGGAACCAGCAGCGGCGCGTACTCCCTGATCGCCGTCGCGACAGCTTCCGCCTCCGCCGCTTCGGCGAAGTGGTCCGGGTACTTGGACTTGTTGGCGGCCTTGCAGTTGCGCTCGAAGAAGCCCTTCGTGCCGAGTATGTCGTCGATCCTGCGCGCGATGTCCGGCTGCATCCGCCTCGTACCCGCCTCCAGCTGCCCGATGAACGAGGCGCTCACGAACAGCGGCTCGCCCAGCTCGCGCTGACTGAGACCGGCCTCCTCGCGGGCATGGCGCAGCTCGGCGCCGAGCAGGGCCCGGGGAGACGTGGAGGGATCCAGATCCTTCGCTCCAGGCATGTCAACTCCATGTCGCACATGTGGGGTTGTTGGGCCGCTGTCCTTGTTCACGGTAGCCGCGCGCGGCCACGCTGTGTGCGGAAAGCGAATACTCAGCGTGGAGGTGCCTGGTCATGGCGGTGGTGCGATCGGCGGAGCGGCTACGGGCCGCGGAAGAGGTGGTGGCCCAACTGCGGGGTGAGCTCGTCGGGTCGGGGGTGACCCTGCCGTCCCTCCGCGTGGACGTCGTGTCCCTCGCGAGCGAGGCGCCGTACCCGCTCGTCGATCTGGGCTGCTGCAACCTGGACACGGCACTGCGGCTCGCGGCCGTCCTGCACGAGGGGCGCAAGCGGTGAAGGTCGGCGACTACGCGATCGACGCGCGCGACGGGCGGATCGGCCGGGTCATGGGGCGCGAGGGCCCGTACGTCCAGCTGCGGCCGCCGGGCGGTGGGCGGGAGTGGGACTGTCCGCCCGAGGCGCTGCGGCCGGCGCCGCCGGGGGAGGCGCTGCGGGCGCGGGTGCGGGAGCGCAACCGGGAGCGGCGGCTGCCGGGGTAAGGTGTCGGCTCCAGCAGTGCCAGGATCGGACCGAGGAGGTGAGACCCATTACCGCTGTTGCAGGCCGGGTGCTCTCCTCCGCGTCGTCGTAGGTGCCTGAGGGAGCCCCGTTCGGAATTCCGAAAGGCTCCCGTTGCTCCCTTCTTCCGATCTTTCCGCAGTCGTCAGTCGCCTTCGCTCCGCAGGCTGTGTCTTCGCCGAGGACGAGGCGGCTCTCCTCGTCTCCACCGCCCGTACGCCCGCCGAGCTCGCCGCCATGGTGGAGCGGCGGGTCGACGGGCATCCCCTGGAACACGTCCTCGGCTGGGCCGAGTTCTGCGGGCTGCGGATCGCGGTCGACCCGGGGGTGTTCGTGCCCCGGCGGCGTACCGAGTTCCTCGTCCGTCAGGCCGTCGCCGCCCGGCCCGGTGCGGGCGTCGTCGTCGATCTGTGCTGCGGGTCGGGGGCGGTGGGGGCCGCGCTCGCGGCTTCGCTGCCGGGTGTGGAGCTGTACGCCGCCGACATCGAGCCCGCCGCGGTGCGGTGTGCGCGGCGGAACGTGCCCGAGGGCGGGCAGGTGCACGAGGGTGACCTCTTCGCCGCGTTGCCCGACGTCCTTCGGGGGCGTGTCGACATCCTCGCCGCGAACGTCCCGTACGTACCGACCGAGGAGGTCGGGCTGCTGCCGGCCGAGGCGCGGGTGCACGAGCCGATCGTCGCGCTCGACGGCGGCGCGGACGGGCTGGACGTGCTGCGGCGGGTCACCGGCGAGGCGGGGAAGTGGCTCGCGCCCGGCGGGATCCTGCTGTTCGAGACGAGCGAGCGGCAGGCGGCGGTCGCGGTCGAGGCGGTCGCCCGCAGTGGGCTGACGCCGCGCGTCGCCGCGTCCGACGAGCTGTACGCCACGGTCGTCATCGGGTCCAAGTTGCCCAGTTGACGGGGTCCGAATTGGCCCTGGGGGGCGGGCCATCCGGGCCGTAGGGTCACGGTCATGCCGACGATTCGCGTCCTGCCGCCTGCCGGTCCGCCTCGCGTCCTCGCTCTCGCCCAGCTCGTCAACTCCCTGGGCGACGGCGCCTTCTACGTCACCTCCGCACTCTTCTTCACCCACGTCGTCGGGCTCGCCCCGGCGAGGGTCGGCCTCGGGCTCACCCTCGCCTGGGCGGTCGGGTCGGTCGTGGGCGTGCCGCTGGGGCGGCTGGCCGACCGGCGGGGGCCGCGGGGGACCGCAGTGCTGCTGGCGCTGGCGACGAGCGCGGCCGTGGGGTCGTTCCTGGTCGTACGGTCCTTCTGGCCGTTCCTCGCCGCCGCGTGCCTGTACGCCGCCGCGCAGTCCGGGCTCGCGGCGGCGCGGCAGGCGCTGCTCGCGGGGCTCGTCGCGAAGGAGGAGCGGACCGGCGTACTCGCCCATCTCCAGTCGACCCTCAACGCGGGTCTGGCGATCGGCGCCGGGATGGGCGGGCTCGCGCTCTACTCCGGAAGCAGGGCCGGGTATCTGACGGTCTTCGCGCTGGACGCGGTGAGCTTCCTGGTCTGCGCGCTGGTGCTGCGGCGGCTGCCCGCCGTCGAGCCGGTGGCCGCGGAGCCCACGGCGCAGGGCAGCGGCGGCCCGGCCCTCGGCGTCCTGCGCGACCGCCCGTACACGCTGATCACTCTGCTCAACGCCGTGCTGCTGCTGCGGATGCCGCTGCTCAGCCTCGGGATCCCGCTGTGGATCAGCGAGCGGACGCAGGCGCCCGCCTGGCTGGTGTCGGCGCTGTTCGTGCTCAACACCCTTGCCGTGGCCGCCTTCCAGGTGCGCGCGGCCCGTGGCGTCACCTCGCTGGGGACGGCGGTGGGTGCCGTGCGCCGGTCCGGCGTGATCATGCTCGTCTCGTGCGCGGTCACCGCGGTCTCGGGCGTCGCCGGGGTGCCGGTGTGGGCGGCGGTCGCCGTACTCGTCGCGGGCGCGGTCCTGTACGTGGCCGGCGAGATGCTGCACTCCGCCGGCTCCTGGCAGATCAGCTTCGACCTCGCCCCGGACGGCAGGACCGGCGAGTACCAGGGCTTCTTCGGCACGGGCGTGACGGTGGCCCGCACGGCCGGACCGCTGCTGCTCACCGCCCTGCTGGTCACTTGGGGCGTACCGGGCTGGCTGCTCCTGGGCGGCCTCTTCGCCGCCGCGTCGTACGGGCTCGGTCCTGCGGTGCGGTGGGCGGAGCGCAACCGGCGTACGGAGCACGCCGCAACACTCATGCGGCTCTCATCCCGGCCTTAACCCACCCTCACGGCGCGCACCTAGCTTTCGCGCCATGTTCTTCACCTACCTCAGGCGCGAGCTGCGCCGCCGCAGGAAGGCGGCGCTCGTCGTCGCCTCGGGGCTTGCACTCGGAATCGCCCTGGTCATCGTCGTCAACTCGGTCTCGGCCGGGATGACTCAAGCGCAGGGCAAAGTGCTGGAGTCCCTGTACGGGCTCGGCACCGACATGACCGTCACCAAGGCCGCCGCGCCGCCCGGGGAGGGCGACACCGTGCGGCGGCCGAGGTTCCAGTTCGACGCGAAGGACGGGGACGACGACGCCGAGCAGAGCCAGGACATCGTCATGGTCCAGGGCTTCGAGACGCTGGCCGCGTCGACGGTCGCGCAGGTCGGCAAGCAGGACGGGGTCGCGGACGCCGTCGGCGGGCTGAACGTGCGGGTCATGAAGGTCAACGGGAAGTTCAAGCGAGGGGAGTTCGAGCAGGAGCCCGGGCAGGAGGGGAAGCCGGGCGGCCCGGCCGGCGGTGAGGTGCGCGGTGAGGTGCAGGGCGGCGGGGCCGACTTCGACGTCAACTCCTACTCCGTGTACGGGACGGACGTCGCCCACCAGGGGCTCGGGCCGCTGACCTCGTCGAAGGTCACGTCCGGGCGTACGTTCAAGGCGAGTGAGACCTCGGCCGAGGTGGCCGTCGTCGACAGCGCGTACGCGAAGGAGCAGAAGCTGTCGGTCGGCAAGGCGCTGACCATCTCCGGGACGAAGTTCACCATCATCGGGCTCGCCACGGCGGACAGCGGGGACGCGGCGGCGAACGTCTATCTGCCGCTCGCGCAGGCGCAGACGCTGGCCGAGGCCAAGGACAAGGTGACGACCGTCTACGTGAAGGCGACCGACTCGCAGCAGATCGACAGCGTCAAGGCGACCATCCAGAAGAACATCTCCGGCACGACGGTCACGACCTCCGCCGATCTCGCGGACACCGTCTCCGGGTCGCTGTCCACGGCCTCCGACCTCGCGTCGGGCGTCGGCAAGTGGCTGTCGATCGTGGTGCTGGTGGCGGCGTTCCTGGTGGCCGGGCTGCTGACGTCGTCGGCGGTGAGCCGGCGGGTGCGGGAGTTCGGCACGCTGAAGGCGCTGGGGTGGAAGAGCCGCCGGGTGACCGGGCAGGTGGCGGGCGAGGCGCTCGTCAACGGGCTGATCGGCGGGGCGCTCGGGATCGGGATCGGGCTGGCGGGCGCGTGGGCGATCACGGCGTTCAGCCCGACGCTCACCGCGCAGTTGGCGGGCGGGGCCGGTGGCGCCGACGGTGGCCCGAGGGCCGTGATGGGCGGCGGCGGTCCCGGCGGGCCCGCCCAGAGCGCGTCCGAGGCCCTCGACATCGCGCTCACCGCGCCCGTCTCCCTCACCACCATCGGCCTCGCCGTGGCCCTCGCGGTGACGGGCGGGCTGATCGCGGGCGGGTTCGGCGGGTGGCGGGCGTCGCGGCTGCGGCCTGCGGACGCGCTGCGGCGCGTCGAGTAGCCGGGCCCGTGGCCCGAATCCACCTACGCACCTACGTACGTACAGCAGGAGTTGAATCACGATGTACGAGCTCACCGGCGTGACCAAGCGCTATCGGCGCGGCAAGGACACCATCCAGGCCCTGGACGGGGTCGACCTGACCATCGAGGACGGCGGGCGGCTGGTGATCCAGGGCCCCACCGGCGGCGGCAAGTCCACGCTGCTGCAGATGCTCGGAGGCCTGGACCGCCCCACGGATGGGTCCGTCGTCCTGGACGGGGTCGACCTCGCGACCCTGCCGGAGGCGCGGCTCACGCGCGTACGGGCCGAGAAGATCGGCTTCGTCTTCCAGAGCTTCAACCTCGTGCCGACGCTCACCGCCCAGGAGAACGTCGAGACCGCCCTCGTACCGCTCGGCCTGAAAGCCGCGGAGCGGCGCGAGCGGGCGGGTGAGGCGCTGGACTCGGTGGGTCTCGGGGAGCGCCGGGGCCATCTGCCGGGCGAACTGTCCGGCGGGCAGCAGCAGCGGGTCGCGATCGCGCGGGCGCTGGTGAAGCGGCCGGCGGTGCTGCTCGCGGACGAGCCGACCGGAAATCTGGACGAGTCGATGCGCGACGAGATCATGGAGCTGCTGGAGGGCCTGTGGGAGGAGAACGGCCTCACGTTCGTGATGGTCACTCATGACTCGGCGCTGGCGGCGCGGGCGCCGCGGGTGGCGACGATCAGGAAGGGGCGGGTGACGATCAAGGAGCGGGCGGCGGGGGCGGCGTAGCCCTTGCCCGGTGGGAGCGGACTTCTGCCGTGCACGGGTCCCCGACCAGGGGGCCCGTGCACGGCAGTCGCGTCAGGAGAGGGCGTCGCTCGAGTGGCGGCGCAACCTCACCAGCCATGCGGCGGCGGCACCGGCGACCAGCACGCTGCTGCCCATGTTGAGCTGCGTGCCCTGGTCCGCCATGCCGCCCCCGCCGGCGTCGACCGAACCGTTGGGATGGTCGCTGTCGTCGTCCTCGTCCTTGTCCTGGGACCCGCCGTTGCCCTTGTCCCTGTTCTCGTCGTCCTTGTCCTCGTCCTTGTACGTGCCCTTCTTCTCGCCCTCGTCCTCGTCGTCGTCCTTGTCCGCGGCCTTGGCCCTGTCGGTGTCGCCGTCGCCGATCCGGTAGGTGTCCGTGACCATGGTCGCCGGCGGGCACTTGGCGGTGACGGTGTCCTCGTCGGCCTCGGCCTCCACCGGGATCTCGAACTCGCCGGTGAGCTCCCCCTCCTCGTCACCCTCGAAGAGGTGGAACATCCCGGCCAACTCCGACTGGCCCTTGCCGTAGGTCACGTCATCTCCGCAGCCCGTCACGGTGACGGTGACGGTGGAGCCCGGGGAGCCGCTCCCCGGGTCGATACGGATCTCCGAGTCGTCGGCGGCGACGGCGCCGAAGGCGATCGGGACCGAGAGTCCAAGGGCACCGAGGGCGAGAGCGGCGCCTACACCAACGCGTGTCTTGCGCATGAGAATCCTCCAACGGAGCAGCGTCCGGCCTGTCTGCGCGGTGCGAGTGCTGTGCTCCGTTTTCGAGGGAACCGACAGTCCGTCAGATCCGCAACCTGATGGTTCGTCGGATTTGTCGCCCGGGTGGGGAGTGGGGGTGGGATGGGGTCGGCTGTTTGTGCAGGTCGGTGGCGTGGGTGGGACGGGCGTTGGTCACATCAGACGAATCGTCAGAAAAGACGGCGAACGGGGGAGGGGTATGCGGTGGAGGGTGGGGCTGAGGGCGGGGGCGCCTGCGGCGCGCCCCGCGCCACCCCCGGGTTCCCCTACGCGCGGAGTGCCTCGCGGAGGTGGCCGTTGGTCTGTTCGAGACGGGCCGCGGCCGTCGGTGCGTCGAGGGTGGCGAGGAGCATGAGGATCGCCGTCTTGACCTCGCCGTCGGCCGCCGTGAGGGCCGACTCGATCTCGGTGTCCGACGCGCCCGTGGCGAGCGACACGATCCGGCGCGAGCGGGCGCGCAGCTTCTCGTTCGACGCGCGGACGTCGACCATGAGGTTTCCGTACGTCTTGCCGAGACGGATCATCGTGATGGTCGAGATCATGTTGAGGACGAGCTTCTGCGCCGTGCCCGCCTTCAACCGGGTGGATCCGGTGAGGAGTTCGGGCCCGACGACGACCTCGATGCCGTGCTCGGCGGCCGCCGCGAGCGCGCTGTCCGGGTTGCAGGACAGGCCGATGGTCAGCGCGCCGAGGGCACGGGCGTGCTCGACCGCGCCGATCGCGTACGGAGTGCGGCCGGAGGCGGAGATGCCCACGACGGTGTCGTCGGCGGTGAGCCCGAGGCCGTCCAGGTCCTGTGCCGCGAGCTCCTCGGAGTCCTCCGCGCCCTCGGCGGACGTCACCATCGCCGAGGGGCCGCCCGCGATCAGGCCGATGACCTGGTCAGGTCCGGTGTTGAAGGTGGGCGGGCACTCGCTGGCGTCGAGCACCCCGAGGCGGCCGGCCGTGCCCGCGCCCGCGTAGATCAGACGGCCGCCGCGGGCCATGCGCTCCGCGGTCGCGTCGATCGCGGCGGCGATGACGGGGAGCTGTGTGGCGACGGCGCCGGGGACGGACCGGTCCTCGCCGTTCATGATCCTGGCGATGTCGAGCGTGGGCAGCCGGTCGATGTCGGCGAGCTCGGGGCGGAACGCCTCGGTGGTGAGGGTCGCCAGCTGGGCTCGGAGCTCGGAATGGTCCTCGGAGTGGTCCTGCGCGTCTTGCGTCGAGGTCATGGGAAGAGCGGCTCTTTCGGTGGCTCGTGCTGCGGATCTGCGGCTCTGTGGGTCTGCGGGGAGGGGGTACGGCGGTCGGCGGCGGACAGCGGTCGGCGGTCAGCGGCCACGGGGGCTGTGGCGGTGCGCGAGCGCCTCGTACGACGCGGCCAGGGCGGGCGCCGCCGTCTCGTACGTACGCTGCGCGACGCCGATGAACAGGCAGTCGACGACGAGGAGCTGGCTCGTACGGGACGACATCGCCGCCGGGCGCAGCTCGCTCTCGCGGGCGGTGGAGGTGGTGAGGACGTGGTCCGCGTACTGGGAGACCGGCCCGTCCGGGCGGCCGGTGATCGCCACGGTCGTCGCGCCGTGGTCGAAGGCGACGCGCAGCGGCTCGATGATGTCGCCGGTCGAGCCGGAGTGGGTGATCGCTATCGCCACGTCGCCGGAGCGCAGCTGCACGGCGTTGGTGACGGCGAGGTGCGGGTCGCTGTGGGCCTGCGCGATCAGGCCGATGCGGAGGAGCTTCTGGGCGAGGTCCTGGCCGACCAGACCCGATGCGCCCACGCCGTAGATGTCGATGCGCCGCGCGGCGGCCAGCGCGCCGACCGCGGCGGACAGCTGTACGGTGTCGAGATTGGCGGCGGTGTCCGCGAGCGTCTGCTGCTCGTCGTACGCGAGCTTGGCGACGACGTCCGCTATCGGGTCGTCCACCGCGATGTCCGCGGTGACGGCCGGGGCGCGGCCCGACTGCTGCTGGGCCGCCAGGCCCGCGAGCGCGAGGCGCAGATCGCGGTAGCCGGGGTAGCCCAGGAGACGGGCGGTGCGGACCACGGTGGCCTCGCTGGTGCCGGTGAGCTCGGCGAGACCGGTGACCGTGAGGGCGGCGCAGCCGGCCGGGTCGGCGGCGACGGCCTCGGCGACCCGCTGCATGGAGCGGGTCATGGACGGTGCGAGCGTGCGCACCTTCGCCGCGAGGGCGGCGGGCGCGGGCGGCGCCTCGCCCGCTGGACCGGCCTGCGTGCCTATGAAAATTTCCTTCACCTCATTGGTCACCATTGAAAGATATTTTCGGGACCTATTGCCGTCAACCCCCTCTCCCGCCACCTGTCCCGCCGCCCGTTCCCGCCGCCGGTTCCATCCGTACCGACCGGGGAGACAATGACCCCATGAACGACGTCGACCCGCTGGAACAGGCGCTGCACGCCGCCCGCGCTCTGGTCCTCGCCGACCTCGCGGCCCGCGACGTGGCCCACGCCGAAGTCGTCTCGCTCGTCGAGGAGGCCGTGGCCCAGCGCCGCTGGTGGGTCGAGCAGTGGCCGGAGGGCACGGAGTACGTCGCCGGGCTGATAGCCCAGGACGTACAGGACGCGCTGCTCGAACGGTACGGCCGCTGGCCGATCTGCCCGGTCTGCTGCACCGGCGAACCCCACGCCCTCGACGTGGAGCCCGAACTGGGACCCGATCCGCACTGGGTGTGCGGCAAGGCGGGCGTGGTCGTGGCACCCGTCGGCGGGCTGTCGTGACGGTCTACATCGACCCGCCGAACTGGCCGGGGCACGGCCGCATGTGGTCCCACATGGTCAGCGACGTGTCGTTCGACGAGCTGCACGCCTTCGCCGCGTCGATCGGCTGCCCGGCGCGCGCCTTCGAACGCGACCACTACGACGTGCCCGCGCACCGCTATGCCGACGCGGTACGGGCCGGCGCGGTGGAGATCGGCTCCAAGGAACTCGTACGCCGGATCACGGAGGCGGGCCTTCGCCGGCGCAAGAGAGCGGCGGCGCAGAAGAACGACTGAGGTGAACGCGTCTACGCGCAGGGCTGTGGCGACTCCCTGTGAGCGCCCACGGGGACCGCGCTCACGGCCGAGGCGGTCACCACACGGGTTTCCGCAACCGCCGACGCGCCGCGCCGGTGCAGCCGGAGTGCGAGCCCGAACTCGCTGGTGCCGAGCGCGAACACCGACAGACCGAGGATGTGGACGGCCGTCCTTGCCGTTACCCGCGCTCCAGGCTCTCCAGTTCCGCCGTCAGATTGCGGCGGGCCGGTGCCTCCCACTCCCGATCGCCGTACGGGGTACGGAACAGCCGCGGCAGGTCCAGGAGCTGCCGCAGGACCGCCGCGCGTCCCGCACGGAAGGCGTCGTCGGGGACGAATCCGTACTCCTCGCGGACGGCGGCGGTGTACGCGGCGTACGCGTCCGGCGGCGACGCGAGCATCGCAAGGTCCGCGTCGCACAGGACCATGCCGTTGCTGTCGCCGTCCTGGGCGGCGTGCGTCGTGGTGAGGCGGACAAGACGGGCGACCTCGTTCGTGTCCTCCTGGGTCAGCCCGGCCTCGGGGAGGGCTCGCTCGGCGAGACGGGCGCTGCGCTCCTCGTTGGTGGAGCGCTCCGGGAGGTAGACCGCGTCGTGGAACCAGGCGGCGAGGCGGACCAGGTCGGCGTTGTCCGCGTACTGCTCCAGCGTGTCGACGTGGCGCAGGACGGCGGCCAGATGGTCGACGGTGTGATAGCGCCGCTGCGGCTCCGACCAGCGGGCCAGCAGATTGTCCGCGTACCGGAACGGGTCGGGGAAGCACGGGTCCTCGCGGACGGCGAGCAGGGCGCCGTACCAGCGGTTGCGGAGATCCTCGGTGTCGGCCATGCGGCCCATTGTCCCCACGCGGTGCGGGGCCGGGGGCCGGTGTTCCCCGCCCGAGGGCGACCGGGATTGCCTGGGGGCGCCTCTATGGGGCATCTCGGACGATAATGGGCGGGTCAGGCTTGTGTGCCGTTGCGTATGCGGAGGCAGACGCCATGAACCCCTTGATGATCGCCCAGGGCAGCCCGGCCACCACCGAAGTCGTGGCTGCCTCACCGTGGGCCGGTCTCGTTCCGTTCCTCATCGCGGTCGTCCTCGTCGTCGTGCTCGGAGGCGCCATGTGGCTGGAGGCGAGGCGGCGGGCGCAGGAGCGGGCACCGCGGCCCGAGGAGCAGCCGAAGGTGCCGGATCACCCGACGCACATCGAGGAGATCCGGGAGCCGGACGAGGCCGACTTCCCGACGGACGGCGCGCGGCTGCTTCCGTACAACCTGAAGACGCACAGCACGCACGGCGTGCCGATGGAGCCTGCCGGGCCGGGGGAGGGCGCGGCGGCACCCGGCGCGGCGGCACCCGGCGAGGCCGCGACGCCGGGCGAGGCCGCGGCGCCCGGGGCGGGTGCGACGGAGCCCGCGGCGGAGCAGCAGGGCGGCCGGTCCGATGCGGGTCCGGCGGGCTCTGCGGGTTCCTCGGGTTCTGGAGGTTCCGCCCAGCCGTCCTGAGTCGCCCGGACGGTCTAGGCTGATCCCATTATTGGACTAGACCTATAGGGCCGAAGGGATGGGGCCATGAGCAACCGTGCAGTCCTGGAGGTGATCGCCCTCGACGAGCGGGACGCGGTCGCCGCCCAGGCCGGAGGAGCCGACCGCCTGGAACTCGTCACCGACATGGCGGCGGACGGGCTCACCCCGTCCCGGGAGACCTTCGCGGCGATCCGCGCGGCGGTCGACATCCCGCTGCGGGTGATGCTGCGCCTCGCCGACGGATTCGCCGTGGGTGACGTCGATGCGCTCGTGCACGTCGCGCGCGGGATGCGGGCGGAGGGTGCGGACGAGTTCGTCCTCGGCTTCCTCGACGCGCACGGCAACCCGGACCTCGTCACCGTCGAACGGCTCGTCGCCGAGGTGGAGGGCTGCCGGTGGACGTTCCACCGGGCCATCGACCGCGCGGCCGACCGTGACGCCCTGCGCAAGCAGCTCGCGGACGTGCCGGGCCTCGACACGTATCTGACCGCCGGGTCCCCGGCGGGCGTGGACGACGGGCTCCCGGTCCTCCTCGCGGAGGCGGCGCGCCGGGGGGAGCCGGGCTACGAGGCCCAGCTCCTCGTCGGCGGCGGCCTCCGTCTCGATCACCTCCCGGCGCTGCGCTCCGCGGGCATCGACGCCTTCCACATCGGCGGCGCGGCGCGACCGCACGGCTGGACCGCCCCGGTCGACGCGTCGGCGGTCCGGGAGTGGCGGGACGCGCTGGACGCGTAACCCTGCGGTGCGGCTGGCTGCGGCTGCGGCCGGTGGGGGCGGGGCGGGCGGCCCGGGTGCGGGCCGTGGGTGGTTCGTGCCCACCCTCCCCCAGAGCTTCGCCTGGGGGTGCCCCCAGGCCGGCGGAACGACTGCTCGCAAACCACCGGTCTCCCGTTCAGGACAGCTGCGGCGGCAGCGGCGCCGCGTGGAGCACCGTCAGGCCCGAGACCGCGCGGGTCAGGGCCACGTACAGGCGGCGCAGGCCGGTGCGTTCGTCCGGCTCGCCGTCGACGACGGCCGCGGGCTCGTCCAGTACGACGTAGTCGTACTCGAGGCCCTTCGCGAGGGACGCCGGGACGAGGGTGAGCCGGACCTCTGGGGTCGTCTCCTCGCCGGGGGAGAGATACGGCAGACCCGCCGCGGCCAGGGCGTCCGCCAGCGCGGGGACGCGCGCGTCGGCCGCGATCAGGCCGATGGAGCCCTCGTGCCGGAGGGACTCCACGCACGCGGCCACCACATCGCCGTCCCTGGACGCCGCCCGGATCTCCAGGGAGCCGGGGGACTCGCGCACCGAGCGGACCTCCGCCAGGCCAGGGGACATGTGCGGCAGCAGCCGTGACGCGTACGCGATGACCTCGCGGGGCACACGGAAGCCCGCCGTCAGCTCCTCGACCGCCGCGTCCGGCTTGCCGAGGTGGGTCAGCGCCTCGGCCCAACTCCCCGTCGCCCAGGGCGTGGTGCCCTGCGCCAGATCGCCGAGCACCGTCGCCGACCCGGTCGTGCAGCGCCGCCCCACCGCCCGGTACTGCATCGGCGACAGGTCCTGCGCCTCGTCCAGCACCACGTGCCCGAGCGAGTGCGTGCGCTCGACGAGGTCGCTCGTCTCGTCGATCAGGACCGCGTCGGCCGGGGACCACTTCGCGGTCCGCACCGACCGCGGCGGCTTCGTCCAGAGGATCGCCTTCTGCTCGTCGGCGCCGAGGACGCCGTCCGCGTGCTCCGCGAGGAAGTCCGCGTCGGACAGCAGCCGCAGGATCAGCTTCGCCGGATCGACCGCCGGCCAGATCGCCTTGACCGCCGCCTTCACCGCCGCGTTGCGCGCCACCGCGTCCTGCACCCGGTCGTCCGGGGCCTCGCCGGCCTGTTCCATCCGTACGAGGACGGCATGCGCGATGCGCTGCGGCAGGGCGTCGCGGGCGGCCCCGTACCGGATGTCGCGGTCCAGCAACTCCTGCACGATCTCCTCGAGTTCGTACGCCGGCACCCGCCAGCGCCGCGATCCGCGGACCACCATCAGGGCATCCGCAGGCATCGTGACGTGCGAGCGCACCGCCCGGCGCAGCACCTCCGCCATCCGGGCGTCGCCCTTGACGATGGCGGCCTCGGCGGTGTCGTCGCCCCGTACGTCGACGTGCGCGACGAGATCGTCGACCGTCGCCTGCCGGACCTCCAACTCGCCCAGCGCCGGGAGGACCTGCTCGATGTAGTGGAGGAAGGAGCGGTTCGGGCCGATGACCAGCGTGCCGGTGCGGGCCAGCCGCTCCCGGTGCGCGTAGAGGAGGTACGCGACGCGGTGCAGGCCGACGGCGGTCTTTCCGGTGCCCGGGCCGCCCTGTACGCAGACCGTGCCGGACAGGCCCGACCGGACGATCTCGTCCTGCTCGGGCTGGATCGTCGCGACGATGTCCCGCATGGGGCCGACGCGGGGCCGCTCGATCTCCGTCTGGAGGAGCCTGCTGGTCCGCTCGGCCTCGGCCGGGTCACTGAGGTGCTCGTCCTCGTACGCGGTGAGGTCGCCGCCCGTGTAGCCGAAGCGGCGGCGCAGGGCGACGTCCTGCGGGTCCTTCTTCGACGCGCGGTAGAACGGCTGCGAGACCGGCGCACGCCAGTCGATGACCATCGGGTCGCCCTCGGCGTCGTGGACGTGCCGGCGGCCGATGTAGAAGCGTTGCCCTTCCTGGGTGGAGTGCAGATAGTCGAGGCGGCCGAAGAACAGCGGGGTGTGGGCGAGGTCCGCGAGCGCCTTGATGCGGTCCTCGATCTGGGCCTCCAGGACCGCGGCGTTCACCCAGTTCGCGGTGACGTCGCGGATGTCGAGAGCCTGCACGTCCTCGCGCATGGCGCGCAGCGCGGAGCGGGACGTGGCCAGATGGGCGCGCTCGCCGGCGAGCGGATCGGAGCCGGAATCGGAACCGGAACCGGACGCGGGTACGGCCTCGGGTACGGGCGCGGGCACGGGGCTGCCTCCGGAAGGTACGTGGGGTTTACGGCATGGCTGCGCGTCCGGTTGCCGACCGGACGGCGGCACTCCTCGGGGGGAGGCGGGCAAGACGGGCGATTGTAGTCAGCCGGGTGGGTGGGGGGCGAACGGTTTTCCGTGGCCGGCCGGGCCGACCGGCCCGGGGCGGGGGCCGCGGGTGTCCGTCCCGTAGGGGACGCCGTATGCCCGAGGTCGTACGTGGCGGGGGTCGCGGGTCGGACCGCAGGCCGATGTGCTCCGGGTGCGGAAAGCCCACTATGGAGGTATGAGTACAGCCACCTTCCACCAAGCCGCCGGGCCCGGGCGCGGCGCCACGGCGAGCGGTGCCGCCGGCCGTCACGGCCACCGTCTCGGCGATGCGCTGCGCGCGATCAAGGTCTTCGTGAAGGCCGCCTTCGGTGTCGTGGTCCTCGGGGAGTACGGCGAAGAGGCCGGCGTCGTCCGCCGCCACGGCTGACCCCGCCGCCGGCCTCGCCACCACCGACCCCGCCCCGACGCCACCGCCGACCCCGCCACCAGGCATGCGGCGGGCCTGACCGGGCCCGTTGATCCACTAGGGTCGCGGCCGTGACGAACCCGTACCGGACCGTGACCATCCGCCCACTCACCGCATCCGCCGGTGCCCTCGCCCTCGTTCTGTCGCTCGCCGTGCTGGCCGCCCTCTGCCTCGCCCGGCACATCCCCATGGCCGACACCCTCGTCTACCGGGCGGAGGGTGCGGCCGTCGCCAACGGCACCGATCTGTACGGGTTCACCGTCACCGAGTGGCAGCTGCCCGCCACGTATCCGCCCTTCGCCGCGATCCTCTTCGTACCGACGACATGGCTGCCCGTCACCGCGCTCAAGGCCGCCTTCGTCGCCGGGAACGCGCTGCTGCTGGCCCTGCTGGTACGGCTCTCCTGCCGGTTCGCCGGGCTTCCGGTGCGGACGCCGCAGGTGCTCGGGGCCACCGCGCTCGCGCTGTGGCTCGAACCCGTCTTCCAGACGCTCGTCTTCGGCCAGATCAACCTGGCGCTGGTCTGTCTCGTCCTGTGGGACCTGTCCCGGCCGCCCGGCTCGCTCGGCAAGGGCTTCGCCCTCGGTGTCGCGGCGGGCGTGAAACTCACCCCGGCCGTCTTCGTCGTCCTGCTGCTGATCACCGGCCGGGTGCGGGCCGGGCTCACCGCCCTCGCCTCGCTCCTCGGGACAGTCCTCCTCGGTGCGCTGGTCCTCCCCAAGGCCAGCGCCGACTTCTGGACCCGCCGGATCTTCGAGACCGACCGCGTCGGCAAGGCGTGGATCATCGACAACCAGTCCCTCCAGGGGCTCTTCGCGCGCGCCCTGCACACGCAGGAGCCGGGCGCGGTGTGGGCGGCCACCGCTGCCGTGACCGCCGTCGCGGGTCTCTGGATCGCCCACCGCGCGCCGGAGCGCTGGGGCGTCCTCACCGTCGCCTTCACCGCCCTGCTCGTCTCGCCCATCAGCTGGTCCCACCACTGGGTGTGGTGCGTCCCGCTCCTGGCCGTCCTGATCGCGGAGGGGCGTCGCCGCACGGCCGCCGCCGTCACGGCCGTCTTCCTCGCCCGCACCATGTGGCTCGTACCGCACGAAGGCGACCTGGACCTCCAACTCCCCTGGTGGCAGCAGCCGTTGGCCTCGCCCTATCCACTCCTGGCGCCGGCGCTCCTGGCGTTCGCGGCGCTCCGGGCACGCGAGGCCGCGGAGTCGAGTACCCGAGCAGGCGCTCCTGAGTACGTGAGCAGAGCCCCCGGCCGGGACCGGGCTGATGCAATCGGGCCATGACGACCCTGTGGTCGCTGGGCCTCTCCGTGCTGACGGGCCTGGGCGCGGCGGCGCTGCCGCGCGGCGTACTGAGGCACGGAGTGCGGGGCAAGGCCGTCTTCGCCCAGCACCTCCTGATGATCCTCGCCCCGATCCTGGCCGCGCTCGACTGACCGGGGACCGGGCCGGGCCGGGCGCCCCGGGGCGGGCCGGGGGCCGGGGCTTACTCCTCCGCCAGCAGGTCGTCCGCGTCCATGATCCGGTACGCGTAGCCCTGTTCCGCAAGGAACCGCTGGCGGTGGGCCGCGAAGTCCTGGTCGATCGTGTCGCGGGCCACGACCGAGTAGAAGTGGGCCTTGTGGCCGTCCGCCTTCGGGCGCAGGACGCGGCCGAGACGCTGGGCCTCCTCCTGGCGGGAGCCGAAGGTGCCGGAGACCTGGATGGCGATCGTTGCCTCGGGAAGGTCGATCGAGAAGTTCGCGACCTTGGACACGACGAGGACGCTGATCTCGCCGTTCCGGAAGGCGTCGAAGAGCTTCTCGCGCTGCGAGTTCGGCGTCTCGCCCTTGATGACCGGTGCGTTCAGGTGCTCGCCCAGCTCGTCGAGCTGGTCGATGTACTGGCCGATGACCAGGGTCTGCTGGCCCGCGTGCTTGCGGACGAGCTGCTCGGTGACCTTCCGCTTCGTCTCGGTGGTCGCGCAGTAGCGGTACTTCTCCTCCGTCTCGGCCGTCGCGTACGCCAGCCGCTCGGAGTCCGTCAGATTGACCCGGACCTCGACGCAGTCGGCGGGCGCGATGTAGCCCTGCGCCTCGATCTCCTTCCACGGCGCGTCGAACCGCTTGGGGCCGATGAGGGAGAAGACGTCCGACTCGCGGCCGTCCTCGCGGACGAGGGTCGCCGTCAGGCCGAGGCGGCGGCGGGCCTGCAGGTCGGCCGTGAACTTGAAGACCGGCGCGGGCAGCAGATGCACCTCGTCGTAGACGATCAGGCCCCAGTCGCGGGAGTCGAAGAGCTCCAGGTGGGGATAGATACCCTTCCGCTTCGTCGTCAGCACCTGGTACGTGGCGATGGTGACCGGGCGGATCTCCTTCTTCGCGCCGCTGTACTCACCGATCTCCTCCTCGGTGAGCGACGTGCGCTTGACCAGCTCGTGCTTCCACTGGCGGGCCGAGACCGTGTTCGTGACGAGGATCAGGGTCGTCGCCTTCGCCTGCGCCATGGCGCCCGCGCCGACGAGTGTCTTGCCCGCGCCGCAGGGCAGCACGACGACGCCGGAGCCGCCGTGCCAGAAGCCCTCGACGGCCTGCTTCTGGTACGGGCGCAGGCCCCAGCCCGACTCGTCGAGGTCGATGCGGTGCGCCTCGCCGTCCACGTACCCGGCGTGGTCCTCGGCAGGCCAGCCCAGCTTCAGCAGCGTCTGCTTGATCTGGCCGCGCTCGGAGGGGTGCACAACGACCGTGTCCGGATCGAGCCGGGCGCCGACCAGGGGCTGGATCTTCCTGGAACGGAGGATCTCCTCCAGGACGGGCCGGTCGGTCGTGGTCAGCACGAGCCCGTGCGCGGGGTGCTTGGCCAGCGTGAGCCGTCCGTAGCGGGCCATCGTCTCCGCGACGTCGACGAGCAGCGCGTGCGGGACGGGGTAGCGGGAGAATTCCACGAGCGCGTCCACGACCTGCTCGGCGTCATGGCCCGCCGCCCGGGCGTTCCACAGCCCGAGGGGCGTGATGCGGTACGTGTGGATGTGCTCCGGAGCGCGCTCCAGCTCCGCGAACGGGGCGATGGCGCGACGGCACGCGTCGGCCTGCTCGTGGTCCACCTCGAGCAGGAGAGTCTTGTCGCTCTGGACGATGAGCGGTCCGTTCACGCGTGTGCCCTTTCCTCGTGGCGCCTGCGCGGGGCCCGGGCGATCCCGGGGGTCCCGTTCCAGCCAAACCTCCAGTCTGCCTCATCGGGCGGTGCGACCGGGTGGCGTCGGCCACACCGCGGCGGGCGCCGGGTCCGGGAGCGGGCTCCGACACCTGGCAGCCAGGTACGCGACGCCGGCCCGACAGGACCTAGCATCGGGGCACCCTGCCGACCTCTGGAGTGTGCGCCCATGCCGTTGCCGCGTATCGGAGTCGTCATCGTCACGATGGGCAATCGCCCGAGGGAACTGGACGCTCTGATCGCCTCCGTGGGCAGGCAGGACGTGCCACCCGCCCGCGTGGTGCTGGTGGGCAGTGCGACGCCGCTCACGGACGTGTCGGCCGACGTGACGAAGATTCCCCTCGAGGAGAATCCGGGCTGCCCCGGAGCACGCAATGCCGGGCTGCAACTCCTGTGCGATTCGGGCGAGGTGGACGTCGTCGTGGAGCTGGACGACGACGGGCTGCTGATCGCCGACGACGTCTTCCGCAAGGTGCGGCGGCTGTACGCAGATGATCCCGCGCTCGGGATCGTGTCGTTCCGCATCGCCGACGAACACGGGCGGACCCAGCGCCGCCACGTGCCGCGGCTGCGTGCCGACGACCCGATGCGGCGGGGACTGGTCACCGCCTTCCTCGGCGGCGGTCACGTGCTGTCGGTACCGATGCTCAGGGAGATCGGCCTGTGGCCGTCGGAGTTCTTCTTCGGGCATGAGGAGTCGGACGTCGGATGGCGGGCGCTCGACGCCGGATGGAAGATCCTCTACGAGCCCGAACTGGTGCTCCAGCACCCGAAGACCTCCCCTGCCCGGCACGCCGTGTACTACCGGTTCACCGCGCGCAACCGGGTCTGGCTGGCCCGCCGCCGGCTCCCCGTTCCGCTGATCCCGCTCTATCTCGGCGTGTGGATCCTGCTCACCGTGGCGCGGATCCGGTCCCTGTCCGGGCTGAAGGCGTGGTGCGGCGGGTTCCTGGAGGGCGTGCGGACTTCGTGCGGTCCGCGCAGGCCCATGAAGTGGCGCACGGTGTGGCGCATGACCCGACTGGGGCGGCCTCCGATCCTCTGACCGGTCGCACCGCGACGGGCAGCGGCTGCCGGGACCGCCGTCTTACGCAGCGCCCTCTCACGCAGGGCTGTCTCAGGCAGGGTCGTCCGCCAGTTCGGCGACGCCGGTGATGCGGTGCAGGGGGTACGTGCGGACCTCGTCGGCCGTGTGGTCGTACGCGGTGACGAAGCCGCCCTCGACGCGCACGGGTGCGATGACGCGCTGACTGGCGGCGCCGTCTGCGTTGACGTAGCCGATCCATACGGCGGAGCCGGTGAGGGCGGCGGCCTGGACCGTCGCGAGGGTCTCGGCCGGTGTGGTGCGGGGCAGCTCGCCGTCCGCGGTGTGCGGCGCGGACCTGCGTACGGCCGTGGCCGCCATGTCGCCCGCCCGGATCGCCTTCACCGCCGCGCCGAGGAGGGTGTCGTCCGGCACCGGCGGACCCTCGGGGACGGGAGCGGGCGGAGTGCGGGGAGGCGTGCGGCGGGCGTCGGCGCGGGTGATCAGGACGTCGCCCTCCGCGGACTCGGCCGCGGGCGCGTACCCCATCGCCCGCAGCCCCTCGAGCAGCGCCGCAGGGTCGGCCTGGGCCGCCAGCACGGTCGGGGCGAGGCGGCGCATCCGCAGCGGCTGCGAGCGGCGGTCCGCGAGGATCTCGTCGAGCAGGGCGTCGTCGTCGCAGCGAACGTACGCGGAGGCGGCGCCGATCCGGAGGTGGCCGTGCCGGCGGGCCACGTCGTCGATGAGATAGCTGAGCGGCTGCGGCACGGGCGTACGGCTGTGCTTGGCCAGGAACGCGTGCAGGTCGGCCGCGGCCTGCCCGGCGTCGAGCGCGCGCCGCACGGACGCGGGCGTGAACCGGTACACGGTCGCCCCACCCTTCGACTCCACGTCCGCCAGCACGCCGAGCGCGTCGGCGAGCGGCCGCTCCAGCGGTCCTGGCGCGACGGCGGTGAGGTCGGCCTGGAGGAGGACGTGGTCCAGGGGCGCGGGGAGCAGTGGCGCGATGGCCTGCTCGGCGAGTTCCGTGCGCCGCGGGTCCGTGGCGTCCAGGAGGGCGCGGGCCGCCGTGGACAGCGCGCCGCGGCCGGTGAGGCCGAGGAGTTCGGCCTCGGTGAGGGTCCACCTGGCGATGCGGGAGCGGAGGTCCGTGGGCTCCGAAGGGCCCGTGCCGGCGCCCGCGGCGCCCGCGGCACCCGCGGCACTCGCGGTGCGGGCCGCGTTCGCGTCGCTGGGGGTCGCCCCACGCCCCTGGGCGTAGGGGGACGGCGAGGGTCCGGGTGCCGCCGGCGCGGAGCCGGGTGCCGGGCGGACCGGGCGTTCCCAGCGGAGGCGGGCCAGCAGCGTGTCCGGAACCGGGGCGGCGCCCTGGGGGAGGGCGGCCAGCAGGGTCAGGACGCGGTGCCGGACCTCGGGGGCCGCGCTGCGGTCCAGATCGGGGCCGAGGGCGGCGAGCGTGCGGCCCTTCGTGTCCTGGCCGCCGACCAGGCCGGCCGTGCGGGTCGCCGTGAGCCACGCCGTCACGAGCGTCGTCCAGCGCTCGGCCGCCGGGAGGTCGAGCCACTCGTCGTACGCCGGCGTCGGCGCGAAGCGTTCGTCCGCCTCGCCGTCCGAGGCCAGTAGCCCGGCGGCGTGGGCGAGTTCGATCCAGAACGCCGCGATCTGCTCGGAGACGTCCAGCGCCGCCGCCGTGCGCTTGAGGTCGCGCACGCTCAGCCCGCCCGCACGGAGCACGGTGGGACCGGCCGTCTGCCACTCCTTCAGGAGCTCCTCGACGGTCGCGAGCGACGTGTACGCTTGCCCTGCCGCCGTGTTGTCCACAACCTGTGGACGGTGTTCGGCCGCGACGCGGACCTCCGGAGCCACCGGCTCCGGCTCCCGGTGCGCGCGCCCCCCGCGCAGATGCAGCGCCGCCTCGCGCGGCAGCACCATCGTGCGCGGCGACGTGGGCAGCAGCAGCCCGCGGTCCCGCAGCCAGCGCACCGGCGGCGTGGGCTCGGCCGTGACCTCCCCGTACGGCGGCCCCCACACCAGCCGGTCCAGCACCGCCAGCGCCTCCGGCGGAGCCGTGTCGAGCAGTGCCGCCATCCGCTCGCGGTCCGTGAACAGCCCGGTCAGCGCGGCGACCGCCGACACGGGATCATGGGTCGTCGGCAGTCCCGCCGCGCCGAGGATCTCCTGCACCCGGCCCGGCGACATCCCGGCCGTCGCCTCGGCGACCGTCGGGCCGAGGCCGGTCGGCGACGGATGCGAGGGCGACGGGGCGAGCAGTTCGCGGGCGGTGCGCACGAGCCGCAGCCGGTCGTCGTCGCCCCACACCAGCGCCTGCTCGCGCAGCACACCGAGCGCGCGCGGCAGCGCCGCCGCGACCGTCGGGTCGCCCTCGTCGCCCGCGAGCAGGCCGAGGACGGTGTCGTACGACGTCGGCTCCGCGGCCACCGCCAGCGCCTGGGCCGTCTGGAGCGCGAACCGGTCCAGCCGCTCCAGGGCACGGACGACCGAGGCGCGCGTGCCGGCGCGGGTGGCGAGCTGGGTGAGGTCGTTCGGGACCGGGGTCAGCAGGTCGGGGCGGGCGCGCAGCAGTGCGGCCAGGCCTTCGTCACCGCGGGCGCGCAGCGCTTCGGCCAAGGTGCGCGGTGCCGTGCCCGTACCGGTTGTCGTACTAGCGGGCGTTCCTGTGGGCACGTGCGCCTCCCGATCGAGCTCACCGGTCCCCATCCGCCCCACGTTAGCCCCTGCCCGCGCGCTAACGTCGGGTCAGGGCGCCCGCGGGTACCCCGCCGTTACAGGGCGCGCTGTGGAGGGGCGACCGTGGGGATCGAGAGCGACCAGCTTGTCTTCGACTACCTGAGCCGGGTCGGCGACCTGGCCCAGCAGCACCAGCTGCCCTCCGGGACCAGGATGCAGCTGGTTTCGTCGCTGCGGAACGAGATCGACCGCCAACGCGCCAAGTACGACACGGACAGCCCGGCGGCGGTGCGCCGCATCCTGGGGCGGCTCGGGACACCGGACGAGGTGGTGGCCGCTGCGGCGGCGCCGGGGCAGGAGGGCGCGGGCGTGTCCCGCGGTCCCGTCGCGGTGGAGGAGCCGCGCACCGCGGTGCCGGAGCAGCGGTCCCGTTCGGCCCGGCGCTTCAGCGTGCGGCGGGGCAGGACGGAGAAGGCCGCATCCGGGCCCGGCTCCGGATCCGGGCCTGTGCAGGGCGCGTCGCCCCCGCATCTGGCCGGGATGGACGAACTCGGCGCGTCCGGCGGTGAACCCGACTGGTGGCGGGTCGGGCCGGGGGAGAGCGACATCGGTGGCTTCGTGGGCGGGGTGGAGATCGCGGAGATACTGAGGCCGCCGCGCAAGGACAAGGATCTTGACGGGGCCGAGGACGACGAGGACGGCGAGGAGGGCGAGGACTCGTTCACGGGCGCGTCGTCGGGCTCCTCCGAGGAGTCCGAACGCCGCCGCGGGCGCCTGCGGTTCCTGCGCCCCGGCCGGCGGGGGCTCGGCAACCCCCTCCTCCTGACCGCCGCCGCGCTCCTGGTCGTCGGGACGATCCTCGGCTCCTGGCTCGCCCTCGGCCTCGGCTGGCTCCTCGCGTACGCGTCCAGCACGCTGTCCCGTACGGAAGCGAAGTGGGCGGTCCTCGGGCTCCCGGGCGCCGTCGCCGCGGGTGCGGCGGTCTGGCTCTGGGGCAGGGTCAACGGCCGCTGGGGCGAGCCGATCCCGCCGGGTGGCGACGCGATGGCCGACGCCCTCGCGACGGCGTGGCCGTGGGTGGTGCGGGGGGCGGCGGTCGCGACGGCGCTCTATCTGGTGTGGCGGGCCCGCAGGAAGTAACCGGGGCGGGGCCCCCGGTCCGGCCCTCGGCTCTGCCCGGACGCCTGCGGCGGGCCCTTTCCCCTCCCCGCCCCTTCCCGAACTGGGGCTCCGCCCCAGCCCCCGCCGGGGCTCCGCCCCAGCCCCCGCCGGGGCTCCGCCCCAGCCCCCTGCCCCTACGCCCTGGCGGGCGTGGAGCCTTTATGGGGCTACGCCCCCAGCCCGGCGGGTGACCGGTACCGCGCGGGCGGCCCGCGTGTCGGTCCTCAAGTGCTGGACGGGCTGGAACCGGGCGGAGGGACGCGTCACTTCGTCGGAGGGCCGGCGGAATGCACTCGGCGGAGTGGCTTGCTACCGGAGGACGTCGTCGCCCGCCGCGGTCGGCGCCGCCTCGGCGTGCCTGGGGCCCGCGACGCGTGCGTCGGCGTCCACACGGGCACCGGCACCGGCACCGGCGTCGGCCGCCCACGGCGCCCCCGGCACCACCAGCGGCGATCCCGTCACCGGGTCCGGTACGACGACCGACGTCAGCCCGAACACCTCGCGCACCAGCTCCGCGGTGACGACGTCCGAGGGCCGCCCCTCGGCGACGATGCGGCCCTCCTTCATCGCGACGAGATGGTCGGCGTACCGCGCGGCCTGGTTGAGGTCGTGCAGGACCGCGACCACCGTCCGGCCGCGCTGGGCGTTGAGCTGGCGCACCAGGTCCAGGACCTCGACCTGGTGAGCGATGTCCAGGAAGGTCGTCGGCTCGTCGAGCAGCAGCAGGTCCGTCTCCTGCGCGAGCGCCATCGCGATCCACACGCGCTGCCGCTGACCGCCGGACAGCTCGTCCACGGACCGGTCGGCGAGCGCGGCGACGTCCGTGCGCTCCATCGCGTCCGCGACGGCCCGCTCGTCCTCCTCCGACCACTGCTTCCACCAGGCCTGGTGCGGCTGGCGGCCGCGCGACACCAGATCCGCGACCGTGATCGCCTCCGGCGCGACCGGTGACTGCGGCAGCAGCCCGATCCGCTGCGCGATCCGCTTCGTCGGGATGCGGGCCAGCTCCGTGCCGTCCAGCAGCACCGCGCCGCCCTTCGGCTTCAGCAGCCGGCCCAGGGCGCGCAGGGTCGTCGATTTGCCGCAGGCGTTCGGGCCGACGATCACGGTCACCTGCCCGTCCGGGATCGCCAGGTCGAGCTCGTGCACGACCGTACGGTCCTCGTAGGCGAGCGTCAGCCCGCGGGCCGTCAGCCTGCTCATGCCTTGCCTCCTGAAGCTCCTGCGGTACGGATGCGGACGATCAGCCAGATCAGGTACGGGGCGCCGACGGCGGCCGTCAGCACGCCCACCGGCAGTTCGGTCGGCGCCAGTAGTCGGCGGGCCGCCAGATCCGCCAGCACCACGATCGCCGCGCCCGCCAGCGCGGAGCACAGCAGCGGGATCTGTGCCGTACGCGTCATCCGGCGCGCGATCTGCGGCGCGAGCAGCGCCACGAAGTCGACCGGTCCCGCCGCGCCCGTCGCCACGGACGCCAGGACGACGCCGATGAGGACGAGCCCGAGCCGTACCCGCCCGAGCCGTACGCCCAGCGCGGTGGCCGTGTCGTCGTCCAGGGACACGTTGCGCATGGCGCGCGCCGCCCACAGCACGCCCGGGACGAGCAGGGCCAGCGTCCAGCCGAGCGGCGCCGCCTCGTCCCAGCCCCGGCCGTTGAGCGAGCCGGTCATCCAGATCTGGGCCTGCTGGGCGACGAGATAGTCGCCCTTCGTCAGGAAGAGGGTCGTGACCGAACGCAGCGCGATGGCGAACCCGATGCCGATGAGGACGAAGCGGCCGGCGTGGAGCCCGCCGCGCCAGGCGAAGACGTACACCAGGGCGGCCGCCAGGATGCCGCCGGCGACCGACAGGTACGGCAGGACGGCGTACGACGTGACGCCGAAGGTCAGCGCGCCGACGGTGACCGCGCTCGCGCCCTGGCTGATGCCGATGACGTCGGGGCTGGCCAGTGGGTTGCGGGCCACGGTCTGGATGAGCGCACCGGCGGCGCCGAACGCGGCGCCGACCAGGAGCGCGACCGTCAGACGGGGCAGCCGGAGCGTTCCGACGACCAGCGTGTCCGGCGACGGCTGCCCGAGGACGACCTTCACGACCTCCGCCGGCGGGACGAAGCTCTCGCCGAAGCAGAGGTACGCGACGGACGCGGCGGCCAGCGTGACGGTGAGCCCTGCCGCGACAGCGGCGGCGCGCCGGTGCGGCAGCAACCGCGCACCGCCGAGCCGTACCAGCCCGTACCCGGCCGGACGGACACCGTTGCGGCGCCCGGCACCGGAGGCGTGCCCACCCTCACCCGGAGCCTCGCCCGGGGGCACCCCCATCGCCCCGGCGGAACGAGGGCCCACAGAGGTCTTCACGCCGGCACCGCCTTCCTGCGCACCAGCGCCACCAGGAACGGCACGCCGATCAGGGCCGTCATGACACCTGCCGGGACCTCGCCCGGGGGGAACACGATCCGGCCGACGACGTCCGGGACCAGCAGCATCACGGGCCCGATCAGCGCCGCCATCGGCAGCACCCAGCGGTGGTCGGCGCCCACGACCACCCGGGCGATGTGCGGCACCGCCAGGCCGATGAAGGCGATCGGTCCCGCGGCCGCCACGCCCGCGCCGGTGAGCACGGTGGCGCCCACGCCGCCGACGATCCGTACCGTCGCGACCTGCCGGCCGAGGCCCTTCGCCACGTCGTCGCCGAGCGCCAGCGCGTCCAGACCACGGGCGACGGACACCACCAGCACCGTGCCGAGCAGCAGGAACGGCCAGATCTGTGCGGCCACCTCCGCGTCCCGGCCGCCGATCGAGCCGACCTGCCAGAAGCGGAACTCGTCCAGTGCCGCGGCCTTCGTGGTCAGGACCGCCATCGTCACCGACACCAGCAGCGCGTTGACCGCCGCGCCCCCAAGCGCCAGCTTCACCGGCGTGGCGCCCCCGCGGCCGCTGGTGGCGATCGCGTACACCGCGACCGACGCGAGCGCCGCGCCGGTGAACGCGAACCAGACATAGCCCGTGAGCGTGTGCACCCCGGCGAAGGCGATCGCGAGCACGACACCCACGGACGCGCCCTGGCTGATGCCGAGAATCCCGGGGTCCGCGATCGGATTGCGGGTGAGGCCCTGCAGCACCGTGCCCGCCAGCGCGAGCGCCGCGCCGACCATCACGCCGATGAGGGTGCGCGGCAGCCGGAGCTGCCGTACGACCTGGGCGGCGTCGCTCGTCCCGCCGTGCAGCAGGGCGTCGAGGACGGCCGACGGCGCGATCGGACGGGCCCCGACCGCAAGGCTGAGCAGAACCGCGAACAGCAGCGCGACCACGGCCGCCGCGGTCGCGCACACGCGTCGTGCTGGCATCGCATCCCATCGAGTGGCCGGAATTCCGGTGAAGATTGGTAAGGCTTGGCTAAGCGCGCCTCAGTCTATGCAGCCGTGCCGCCGCCTCCCGCACGGGCACAATGGCCCTCATGTCCCGCGAACCTCTGCCCCGTCCCCGGACCCCGCTGACCGTCGGTTTCGACCTCGACATGACGCTGATCGACTCCCGCCCCGGCATCCACGCCGCCTACCGCGCGCTCTCCGCCGAGACGGGTGTCCACATCGACGCGGACCTCGCGGTCACCCGGCTCGGGCCGCCCCTGGAGCAGGAGCTCGCGCACTGGTTCCCCGACGACCGCATCCAGGAGATGGGCGATCGCTACCGGGAGATCTACCCCACGTACGCCATAGCCCCGACCCTCGCGATGCCCGGCGCCCGCGAGGCCGTCGCCGCCGTCCGGGAGCTCGGCGGCCGCGCGATCGTCGTCACCGCCAAGCACGAGCCCAATGCCAAGCTGCACCTCGACCACCTCGGCATGGAGCCCGACGCGGTGATCGGCTGGCTGTGGGCGGAGGCCAAGGCGGAGGCGCTGCGCGAGCACGGGGCGCGGGTGTACGTCGGCGACCACACCGGGGACGTACGCGGGGCCCGTACGGCGGGGGCGCTGTCCGTCGCCGTTCCGACCGGGCCGTGCGACGAGGACGAGCTGAGGGAGGCGGGCGCGGACGTGGTCCTGCCGGACCTCACCGCGTTCCCCGGCTGGCTGGCCGCCTACGCGGAGGAGCGCGCCTGACGGCGCTGCGCCGCGATCGAGCGCAGCACTCCCGCGGCCGCGATCAGGAACCCGACGCCCATCAGCATGCAGACGGCGTACGCGACCGTCGGGAACGGCTCCGTACCGAGGAACAGCGGGGCCACCGTGACCAGAGTGGCCACGGCGCCGACGATGAAGACGATCGCGCCGACGCGGACGAGCCCGTCGCCGGGGCCGGCCGAATTCGCTTGGGTTTCGTGAGTCACCCGACCAGGGTAGTTCCCAGCGCACAGGAACCACCGGGGACGTCTTGTCAGTGGGGCCTGGACCATTAGCCTTGGGTGGTGGCGGGTCGGGCGACCCGCTGCAGTGTTATACAGACTGGTTTTTCTTCGCAGTTCCGCAATTCCCGACGAGTACGAGGACGAGGACAGACGTGCCTACCGGCAAGGTCAAGTGGTTCAACAGCGAGAAGGGCTTCGGCTTTCTCTCCCGAGACGACGGCGGCGACGTCTTCGTCCACTCGTCGGTGCTTCCTGACGGAGTCGACAGCCTCAAGCCCGGGCAGCGGGTCGAATTCGGCGTCGTCGCGGGCCAGCGCGGTGACCAGGCGCTCTCGGTGACGGTTTTGGACCCGACCCCGTCCGTCGCCGCGGCGCAGCGCCGCAAGCCCGACGAACTGGCGTCGATCGTGCAGGATCTGACGACGCTCCTGGAGAACATCACGCCGTCGCTGGAGCGCGGCCGCTACCCCGACAAGGCCCACGGCAAGAAGATCGCGGGCCTCCTGCGCGCGGTCGCCGACCAGCTCGACGTCTAGGTCGTCCGGACGCGCAGACGTCAGGACGGCTGGACGAACGCCAGCGCATCCCGGCCGAGGGGCGGTACCAGCCCCTCGGCCGCCGCACGCGTGAGCAGTCCGCGGACCGCGGCATAGCCGTCCTCGCCGAGGCCGGCCGTGAACTCGTTGACGTACAGCCCGATGTGCTGGTCGGCTACGGCCGGGTCCATCTCCTGGGCGTGTTCCAGTACGTACGGGCGCGACGCCTTCGGGTCGTCCCAGGCCATACGGACCGACGTGCGGGCCGACTCGGCCACCAGCTTCAGGGTCTCCGCGCCCAGCGAGCGCTTGGCGATGATCGCGCCCAGCGGGATCGGCAGCCCGGTCGTGGACTCCCAGTGCTCGCCCATGTCGGCCAGGCAGTGGAGTCCGTAGTTCTGATAGGTGAACCGCGCCTCGTGGATGACGAGACCCGCGTCGACCTTTCCGTCCCGCACCGCCGGCATGATCTCGTGGAACGGCAGGACGACGATCTGCCCGACACCCTCCGGGACGACGTCCGCCGCCCAGAGCCGGAAGAGCAGATACGCCGTCGACTTCTCGCTCGGCACGGCAACGGTCCTGCCCGTCAGGTCGACGCCCGGCTCGCGGGTCAGCACGAGCGGACCGCAGCCCCGGCCGAGCGCGCCGCCGCAGGGCAGCAGGGCGTACTCGTCGAGCACGTAGGGGAGCACGGCGTACGACACCTTCAGGACGTCGAACTCGCCGCGCTCGGCCATGCCGTTGGTGATGTCGATGTCGGCGAAGGTCACGTCGAGGCGGGGCGCGCCCGGGACCCGGCCGTGCGCCCAGGCGTCGAAGACGAACGTGTCGTTCGGGCAGGGCGAGTAGGCGATCTTGAGGGTGGTCATCGGGCCTCCTCCTCGAACACGGGGCTGAGCAGCTCGAACGCGCGCCGCAGCGCGGCAAGGGCCTCGCCGATCCGCCAGGCGTCCCGGTCGCGCGGGCCGACGGCGTTCGACACGGCCCGGATCTCGACGACGGGCACGCCGTGGGCCGCGGCGGCCTCGGCCACCCCGAACCCCTCCATCGCCTCGGCGGCGGCCCGGGGGTGACGTGCGATCAGCTCCGCGGCACGCGCGGCGGTCCCGGTCACCGTGGACACGGTGAGCACGGGCCCGTGCACCGCGTCCAGGGCCTTGGCGATACGCGCCGAGAGGGGTGACGGCTGGTGCACGGAGCGGCCGAAGCCCAGCTCCTCGACGGTGAGATGGCCGTCCGGCGTGCCGGCTCCGAGGTCGGCGCAGACGATGGCGTCCGCGACGACGACCGAGCCGACGGGGGCGACGGGCCGGAACCCGCCTCCGATACCGGCCGACACGACGAGGTCGTACCCGGGCGCCGGCTCGTATGCCGCGGCGGTGAGCGCCGTCGCCGTACCCGCCGCCGCGGCCGCGGGGCCCACGCCCGCGGACAGGACGTCCACGGTCACGCCGCCGCCCGCGGTGGCGCCCGCGCCCGCACAGCGACGCAGGGTGCAGCCGCCCGGGAGGGCGTGCGTGGTGACCGTGCGGTCCGCGGAGACGGCGTCTGCCTCCGCGGGTACCGCGGTCACGACGAGTACGCGCATGGGTGAGCGGTGGGTCCGGGACCGGTCAGGACTTCTTGAGCGTGAAGTGCCAGATGCCGGTCAGCTTCTTGCCGGTGGTCTCGACGATGCTGACCTGCGCGGTGTTGGTCGCCTCACCGGTCTGGGTGGCGAAGAACGCGCTGGCCGGGATCGACCGGTACGTCTTGTGGTAGGGCTCCTGCTCGGCCTGCTGCCCGCCGATGAACAGCGTCCAGCCGTTCTCGGCGACCTCCGGCTCCACGCCGAAGCGGACCCGGTCGTCCACGGAGACCTCGATGGTCTTGTCGGGCTTCTTGTTGAGGCAGCCCTGGATCAGCGACTCCCTGATGGCGTCGCCGTCGTTGTAGCAGGCCGCCTCGGTGGTGACCGAGTTCGTCCCGACCGTCACGGTCGCGAGCGGCGTCGGCTTGTCGCAGGCGGAGAGTACGAGGAGGCCGGCGGACACGGCACCGAGGGCGGCGGCGGCCCGGCGGTGCTTGCCGGTGAAGAACGCAACGGTCATGGTCCGAAGGCTATCGGGCCCCCGGTGTCACGCAGCGCGGGGGTGCGGCGTGGCGTCCCGATGGCCCAGGGCGCGGCCCCGTCCGCCTCATCCCCGTACCGGCCCGTCACCGCACCCGCGGCGCGGTGCTCACCCGGCCCGCGGGGGACGGCGGCGTGCTGCGCCGCGACGCAACCAGCAGGCCGCGCATGGCCAGCAGCGCGCCCGTCGCCAGGATCCCCGCGGCCACCGCCATGCCCAGCACACCGTTCAGCGGCAGGGAGATGCCGATCGCACCGCCCACCACCCACGCCATCTGCAGCAGCGTCTCCGAACGGGCGAACGCCGACGTCCGCACCGACTCCGGGACGTCCCGCTGGATCATCGCGTCCAGCGACAGCTTCGACAGCGCCTGCGAGAGACCCGCCACCGCGCCCAGCACCGCCACCATCACCGGGCTGAAGAACACCGCGGCGAGGATCGCCGCCGACAGCGCGAGCGTCAGCCCCGTCGCGACGATCACCTCCGGCCGGCGGTTCCTCGCCCACGCCCCGATGGCCGTACCGCATGCGTTCCCGACCCCCGCCGCCACGCCGACCATGACCAGCGACACGGCCGCGCTCTGCCCGGCCAGCGGATGCACCCGCAGCAGGAAGGCCAGGAAGAAGATCAGGAAGCCGGAGAGCGCCCGGTGTGCGGCATTGGCCTGCAGCCCGTGCAGCACCGACGGGCCCACCGTGCGCAGACTCGGCTTGCGCTCGCCGTGCGTGAGCATGTGCGCCTTGCGCTCGCCCTTCGCCGAGTCGACCTTGTGGGGGAGGCTGAACGCCAGGAACGTGCCGGCGACGAAGATGGCGCACGCCCCGTACAGCGGCCATTCGGGGCCGATCCGCTGCAGCCCCGCCCCGATCGGCGCGGCGATCCCCGTCGCGACCAGGCCGGCGAGGGTCACCCGTGAGTTGGCCTTCACCAGGGCGAAGCGCGGGGGCAGCAGCCTCGGGACGACCGCGCTGCGGACGACGCCGTACGCCTTCGACGCCACGAGCACGCCCAGCGCGGCCGGATACAGCTCCATGCCCCCCGTCGCGACCGCGCCCGACATGGTCAGCGCCAGCACCGCGCGGGTCATCATCGCCCCGGCCATCGCGGCGCGCCGGCCGTGCGGGATGTGGTCGAGCAGCGGCCCGATGACGGGGGCGAGCAGAACGAACGGCGCCATCGTGATCGCGAGATAGAGCGCGACCCGGCCGCGCGCCTCGTCGGTGGGGACCGAGAAGAAGACCGTCGAGGCGAGCGCGACGGTGATCATGACGTCGCCCGCGCCGTTGACGGCGTGGAGTTCGATGAGTTTTCCGAGCCCGGATTCGCCCGCGCCATGGGCGTGGGTGGCCCGGCGAATACCTCGCGCCGTGCCGGTGAACGGGAGATGCAGGGCACGGCCGACCGCCCGGCCCGCCCTGCTCAGCGGCCCGGCGACGGGGGACGACCTCGCGGCTGTCACCTCGTCATAGTGCCCCACGGACCTCCGACCCGAACCGGGATTCGGACGGGCAGGTGGGCGGCACGCCACGGAGGGGGTAGCGTGCGTAGCGCGCCACGGCGGTAGTTCTCGGCCGCGCGCCTCTTCGTCATCCCGCAGAATGGGTGACAGTAGGCGTGCACGGGATTGATTGCCCGGGCGCGGACGTCGATGCGGCCCGCTGGTCCGCTCCGCCCGCCGCCCGTACATCGTGAATCGGCCGGCGCACCGTGAGACGGCGTAGGAGAGAAGCGAGACCTGTGAGTGCTGCGACGACGCGAAGCCGTACCCCCGACCGTCTGTGCGCCGAGGCGGTAGACCTCGCGCGCGCCGCCGCCGAGGAGGCGGCCGCGCCGGGGGTGGTGGGCGAGCACGTCGCCCTCGTGTCCGAGGGCGACCGGGTCGTCACCCACCTCTTCGAGTGCGAGGAACCGGGGTACCGGGGATGGCGCTGGGCGGTGACCGTGGCGCGGGCGTCCCGCGCGAAGGTCGTCACCCTCGACGAGACCGTCCTGCTGCCGGGCCCCGACGCGCTGCTGGCACCCGAGTGGGTGCCGTGGAGCGAGCGGCTGCGCCCCGGCGACATGGGGCCGGGCGACCTGCTGCCCACGGAGGCCGAGGACCTGCGGCTCGAGCCCGGGTACTCCGGCGAGGACGAACCCGCGCCGAACGCGCCCGTCTCCGAGGAGATGGCCGAGCGCGTCGACGCCGAGGACGCGGAGATCGTGCCGCGGGCGCCGTCCCGTGGCGCGATCACGTCCGTCGCGGAGGAACTGGGGATGCGCCGGGCGCGCGTCCTGTCCCGGTACGGGCTGCACGTCGCGGCGGACCGATGGGAAGAGGCGTACGGCGCGAAGACACCGATGGCGCAGGCGGCACCCGCGACGTGTGTGTCGTGCGGGTTCCTGATGCCGCTCGGGGGGTCGCTGAAGCAGGCGTTCGGGGTGTGCGCGAACGAGTTCTCGCCCGCGGACGGGCGGGTCGTGTCCCTGTCGTACGGGTGCGGCGGGCACTCCGAGGCGGCCGTGATGCCGAAGCCGCCGAGGCCGGCGCCGCCGGTGCTCGACACGATGCGCCCGGCGGAATTCCCCCTGCGCCCGGCCCCGGACAGCGGTTCGGTCCCGGACCACGTCGACGCGGCGTCCCCGGACGACCTGGGCCACAGCTAGCGTTCGCCCCGGTTGCGGGCCCCGTGCCGGGTGCTCGCCCCGGGCGCGGGCCCTGTGCCGGGTGCGCGCGGTGTCCTCGGTACCGCGGGCGAGCCCGGTGTGTTGTCCGTCCTCGAACGCCGGACGGGCCCGGTGCGGCTGCTGCCGGTGGGTGTGGTGGGGGCCCCTCCGGGCTCGGCTCCTCGGAGTCGGTGGGTACGAAGCGACCCGGCACCACCGCCCGACCCCAGCGGGGCCGACCCTGCACGGCCCCGCCCCGGTTGTCCGCCGTCTGCGGCCCGGTGGGCGTCCCCCGTTGATTTGTGGGCAGTCGTTCCGCAGGGCAGAACGGTGGTCGGAACAAACCACCCACCGGCCCGCCGCCGGCAACGCGCCTCGGCACTGGCCGTGCAGCGCCCGCCGCCCCGCGTCACGGGGCAGACCACGGTGGGGGCTGCGCCACCGGTTCGGCCCGTACGCGATACCTTCGGGCCGCGGTTGAGGTACACCGGTAACAGGACAGAGCGGAGACAGGCGTGAGCGTCAGGACGACCGAGGGGGCCGACCCGTTCGGGACGGCACGGCTGCGGCGTGGGGTGCTCGACGCGTGGGGCGCCAGTCCCGCACGGTTCCGGGAGGACGCCAACGCCGAGGAGGACCTCGCGCTCGGCGGCTACCGCGACCGCCTCGTCGTCGAGCTCGCCCAGAACGCCGCGGACGCCGCCGGCCGCGCCGGAGTCCCCGGCCGCCTCCGGCTCACCTTCGACCAGGGCACCCTCGTCGCCGCGAACACCGGCGCGCCCCTCGACGCCGTCGGCGTCGAGTCGCTGTCCACCCTCCGCGCCTCGGCCAAGCGGGAGAACGACCGGGCCGCCGTCGGCCGCTTCGGCGTCGGCTTCGCCGCGGTGCTCGCCGTGAGCGACGAGCCGGCCGTTGTCGGCCGGCACGGTGGAGTGCGGTGGTCGCTCGCCGAGGCCCGCGAACTCACCCAGCAGGCCGCCCAGGCCAGCCCCGGCCTGGGCGACGAGCTGCGCCGCCGCGACGGCCACGTACCGCTCCTGCGGCTCCCGCTGCCCGCCGAGGGCAGCGCCCCCGACGGCTACGACACCGTCGTGATCCTGCCGCTGCGCGACGGCACCGCCGAGGACCTCGTCGAGCGCCTCCTCACCGGTATCGACGACGCGCTGCTGCTCACGCTCCCCGGCCTCGAGGAGGTCGTCGTGGAGACCCCGGACGGGACGAGGACCCTGCGCCGCTCCGAGCAGGACCCGTACGTCCACATCGAGGACAGCGCGAGCGGCGTCAACCGCTGGCGCGTCGTCACCCACCACGGCGGCATCGAGGCGCCGCTCCTCGCCGACCGTCCCGTCGAGGAGCGGCTGCGGCCGCACTGGACCGTCACCTGGGCCGTGCCCGTGGACGGCGACGGCGCGCCCGTGTACCCCGCCACCGCGCCCGTCGTGCACGCACCGACCCCCACGGACGAACCCCTCGGCGTCCCCGCGCTGCTCATCGCGACGCTCCCGCTGGACACCACCCGCCGGCACCCCGCACCCGGCCCGCTCGCCGACTTCCTGGTGCAGCGCGCGGCCGAGGCGTACGCCGAGCTCCTCGGCGACTGGCAGCCCGTCTCCACGGGCACCATCGACCTGGTCCCGGGCCCGCTCGGCAAGGGCGCGCTCGACGGCGCCCTGCGCGCGGCGATCCTGGAGCGGCTGCCCCGCGTCTCGTTCCTCGCCCCGGCCGCACCGTCGGAGGACCTCGTCGCGCTGCGGCCGCTGGAGGCCGAGGTGGTCGAGGGCGCGGGCGCCGAGACCGTACGCGTCCTGGCCGACGTACTGCCGACGCTGCTGCCCGCCGGCCTCGAGCGCCGTGTGGAGCTGCGGACGCTCGGCGTCGCGCGCCTGCCGCTGACGGAGGCGATCGACCGGCTCGCCGGGATCGAGCGCGACCCGTCGTGGTGGTGGAGCCTGTACGACAGCCTCGCCGGCGTGGACCCCGAGCGGCTGACCGGCCTTCCGGTGCCGCTGACCGGGGCGACCCGCACCACCATCGGCCCCCGCCAGGTCCTCCTCCCGACCCCCGAAACGCCCGCCGGTCTCGGCCGGTTCGGGCTGAAGGTGGCCCATCCGGACGCCGCGCACCCCCTCCTCGAGAAGCTCGGTGCCCTGCCCGCCACGCCCCGCGCGGTGCTCACCACGCCGCAGGTGCGGGCCGCCGTCGCCGCGTCCCTCGACGACGGGGTCGACGTGTGGGAGGAGGACGCCCCGGACAGCGAGGAGCTCGCGGAGATCGTGCTCACACTGGTCCGGGACGCGGGACTGGACCCCGGCGACGAGCCCTGGCTGGGCGCGCTGGCCCTGCCCGACGAGGACGGCGAGCTCGCCCCGGCCGGTGAACTCGTGCTGCCCGGCAGTCCGTTCGCCTCCGTGATGCGGGAGGGCGAACTTGCCCTGTGCGAGGCAGAGTTGGCCGACCGCTGGGGCGAGCAGCCGCTCGCCGCCTGCGGGGTGCTGGCGAACTTCGCGCTCGTACGCGCCACGGACGTCGTCCTCGACCCCGACGAAGTGGAGCCCCGCGAAGGGGACTTCGCCGAGCCCGACGACGCGGGGCTGCTCGACGCGGTCGACGTGTGGTGCGAGGACGTGCTGGACCGGCTGCCGGAGACTCCGGTGCCGCCGGTCGCCACCGAGATCGTGGCCGTACGGGATCTCGACCTGGTCGACGACGACCGCTGGCCGCAGGCGCTCGCCCTGCTTGCTCAGCCGCCGCTGCGGGACGCGCTCACCCAGCCGGTGCGGGTGCTGCTGCCGGACGGCACGACCGAGACCGTCCGTCCGTACACGGCCTGGTGGCTGCGCGACCACCCCGTGCTCGGCGGGCGGCGCCCGGCGGGTCTGCGGGCGTCCGGCGGCGATCCGCTGCTGGTCGGTCTCTACGACTCCGCGGACGCGACCGGCTTCGAGGACGAGCAGGTGCTGCACGCCCTGGGCGTACGGACCTCCGTCGCCGCGCTCCTCGACGAGCCGGGCGGCGCGGCCGAGCTGCTGGGGCGGCTCGCCGACCCGGACCGCCCGGTCAGTGCGGCCCAGCTGCACGCCCTGTACACGGCGCTGGCCGACCTCGACCCGGAGCAGGTGACGCTCCCGGACGAGCTGCGCGCGGTCGTCGACGGCGAGGTGCGCGTGGTGGACGCCTCGGAGGCACTGGTCGCCGACGCGCCCGATCTGCTGCCGCTGGCCAAGGACCGCCCGCTGCTGCCGGTCGCCCCGGACCGGGCGGCGGACCTGGCGGAGCTGTTCCAGGTGGGCCGGCTCGGTGATGTGGTCGAGGCCGATGTGACGACGGTGGGAGAGGAGCACGACGTACCGCCGTCGGTGCACGCGCTGCTCGGTCCCGGCACCCCCGCGACGTACGTCGAGCACGAGGAGCTGCGTGCGGGCGGCGTCGAACTCGACTGGCGCCGCACCCCCGACGGCGTCATCCACGCCTCGACGCTCGAGGGCGTCGCGGCGGGCCTCGCCTGGGCCGCGGGCCAGTGGCCACGCCGCTTCGAGGTCGCGGCGCTCCTGGAAGACCCGTCGCGCACGGAAGAACTCGCCCGCGACCGCTGGTTCGACTAGCGCCCCGTCCTGGCGCCGTGCGGTGGCACAGGGTGTGCCCGGTACCGCCGGGTGGGCCGGGGTGTCCGTCCTCGAACGCCTGGCGGGCTGGAGAATGTCCCCGCTGGACGGGCTCCGAGGGAGAGCCCGGCGCCCCCACGCCCGCCAGGGCGCAGGGGAGGGGTCCGGGGCGGAGCCCAGGTGTGGGGGCTGGGGGCGAAGCCCCCAGTTCGGGAAGGGGCGGGGAGGGGAGAAGCGCGGGCGCCCCCGCCTACGCGGGGAACCTCCGGGCCACCCACCGCCACGCGATTTCCAGCAGCACCGCCCCCACCGCCGCGATCGCCGCCGCCGCCCACGGCAGGGTCGTGCCCACGAGCTTCAGCGCGAAGAAGTCCTGCAGCCAGGGCACGACCAGGACGACGAGGAAGCCCAGTCCCATCGCCAGCACCAGGCCGAGCCGCCACCATGTGTAGGGACGGGCGATGATCGCCAGGACCCACAGCGCGACCAGGAAGAGGGTCAGCGTCGCCGCGCTGGTCTCGGCCTCCAGGGCGCCGGGACCGGCGTAGTGGGAGCGGGCGAGGAGATACGTCGTGAAGGTCGCCGCAGCCGCGATGATGCCGCTCGGGATCGCGTACCGCATGACCCGTCGGACGAAGTGCGGTTTCGCGCGCTCCTTGTTGGGGGCCAGGGCCAGGAAGAAGGCCGGGACGCCGATCGTCAGCGTCGACAGCAGGGTCAGGTGGCGGGGCAGAAAGGGGTACTCCACCTGCGCGCAGACCACCAGGATCGCGAGCAGCACGGAGTAGACGGTCTTCGTCAGGAAGAGCGTCGCCACGCGCGTGATGTTGCCGATCACCCGTCGGCCTTCGGCCACCACCGACGGCAGCGTCGCGAAGCTGTTGTTCAGCAGCACGATCTGGGCGACCGCCTTCGTCGCCTCTGAGCCCGAGCCCATCGAGACGCCGATGTCGGCGTCCTTGAGCGCGAGGACGTCGTTGACGCCGTCCCCCGTCATCGCGACCGTGTGCCCGCGGGACTGGAGCGCGCCGACCATGTCCCGCTTCTGCTGCGGCGTGACGCGGCCGAAGACCGCGTTCGCGTCGAGCTCCGCGGCCATCGCGACCCGCTCGGCGGGCAGCCGGCGGGCGTCCACCGTGGTGGCCGCGCCCGGCAGGCCCAGCTTTCCGGCGACCGCGCCCACGGACACCGCGTTGTCGCCGGAGATGACCTTGGCGCGGACGTCCTGTTCCTCGAAGTACCGCAGGGTGTTCGCGGCGTCGGGCCGCAGCCGCTGCTCCAGGACGACCAGGGCGGTGGGCAGGGCGCCCGCCGCGATGTCGGGGGCGTCCAGCTCCCCGGCTGCGCGCGCGAGGAGCAGCACGCGCAGCCCCTGCTCGTTGAGCCGGTCGATCTCCGCGAGCGCGGGGTCCTCGTCCGGCAGCAGGACGTCGGGCGCGCCGAGCAGCCAGGTGGAGCTCTGGCCGTCGCCCTCGCTGAACGCGGCACCGCTGTACTTGCGCGCGGAGGAGAACGGCAGCGACCGGGTGCAGCGCCATTCGTCGCTGTCCGGGTACGCCTCGATGATCGCCTGCAGGGACGCGTTGGGGTGCGGGTCGGACTCGCCGAGCGCGCCGAGCACTCTGCGTACGTACGTCTCGTCGGAGCCGTTGAGCGTCCGCAGCTCGGTGATGTCCATTCCGCCCTCGGTGAGCGTGCCCGTCTTGTCGAGGCAGACGACGTCGACCCGTGCGAGCCCCTCGATCGCGGGCAGCTCCTGGACGAGGCACTGCTTGCGGCCGAGCCGGATGACGCCGATCGCGAAGGCGACGGAGGTGAGCAGGACCAGCCCCTCGGGGATCATCGGGACGATGCCGCCGACGGCGCGGGCGACCGAGTCCTTGAAGTTGTCGCCCTTCACCACCAGCTGGCTGATGATCAGCCCGAGTGCGGTGGGGACCATCATCCACGTCACGTACTTGAGGATCGTGGAGATGCCGGAGCGCAGCTCGGAGTGGACGAGGGTGAAGCGGGAGGCCTCCTCGGCGAGCTGCGCTGCGTACGCCTCACGGCCGACCCTGGTGGTGGTGAAGGCGCCGCCGCCCGCGACGACGAAACTGCCGGACATCATCCGGTCGCCGCGCTTCTTCAGGACGGGGTCGGCCTCGCCGGTCAGCAGCGACTCGTCGACCTCGAGGTTGTCGGCCTCGGCGACCTCGCCGTCGACGACCGCCTTGTCGCCCGGTCCGAGTTCGACGAGGTCCCCGAGGACGATGTCGGACGTGGACACCTCGGTGGCGATGCCGTCGCGCCGCACGGTGGGTTTCGCCTCGCCGATGACGGCGAGTCCGTCGAGGGTCTTCTTGGCGCGGAGCTCCTGGATGATGCCGATGCCGGTGTTCGCGAGGATGACGAAGCCGAACAGCGTGTCCTGGAACGGCGCGACGAAGAACATGATCACCCAGAGCACGCCGATGATCGCGTTGAAGCGGGTGAAGACGTTGCCGCGGACGATGTCGACGGTGGAGCGGCTGCTGCGAACGGGTACGTCGTTGACCTCGCCGCGCGCGACCCGCTCGGCCACCTCGGCGGCGCTGAGCCCGCCGGGCCGGTGGAGCACGGGCAATTTCACGGGGTGCACGGGATCGAGCTCCGCGCCCGCGTCGATGACCGCCCGCCCGCTCGGCTCGGATGCGTCTCCGCCGATCTCAGCCCGCTGAGTCATGCTCTCGACGTTACGGCGACGAGGCGGCGTTCACCCCCCGAGCGGGGTGAACATCCCGGGTTCCCCCGGCCCCCGGTACGCCCTGCGGGCGGGCGCTGAAGAGTGCCCCCGACCGCGCCGTGGGCCCGTGTGTCCGACTTCGAACTCCCCCTACGCCCTGCTCCCTGCGGCGTGGGGGGGACCCCGGACGGGCTTGATGTGCGCCGGTGCCGCCGGGTGGGGCCCGGGTGTCCGGTATCGGCCGGGCGGCACGCGGCCCGCGGCGCGGGACGCGGGGCGGTGCCCCCGCTACTCCGCGTGCTTCGTCTCGCTGCGCGCCGCCTCGGCGCGCTTGATCGCCGCGTCGCGCTTGCGGACGTACCAGACGCCGATCAGGCCGAGCCCGCCGCCGGCCAGGCAGGTCCAGATCCACCAGGTCAGATCGTGGTCTTCGTACCAGCCGTAGAAGGGGACCTGGACCAGGAAGAGGACGAACCAGAGGATCGTGCCGCCGGTGATGGTGGCGACGACGGGCCCCTCCAGGGGCTCGGGTGCCGCGTGCTTGGGGGTCCACTTCGCCATGCGGTCAGTGTAGGCGCGCCCCTTCGGGGGTCCCCGGGGCCCCTGAGACCCCAGCAGTCACAGGCGTCTACGCGCGGAGATACCGATCTTCGGCTTATACGTTCATACTGAAGCGGTTTGTGTCCGACCGGTTTTGTCCGTATGAACATCCAGGAAACCGGCCAAGAACCAGAAACACCGACGAGGTCTCGCATGCCCCCCACGGCCACCGCTCCTGCGGACGTCAAGCAGCCGCAGCGGCCGGATTCCGGTCACGGCGGTCCCGGCGCCCTCGGTCGCCTCGACCGCTTCTTCAAGATCTCCGAGCGTGGCTCCACGATCCCCCGTGAGATCCGCGGCGGCTTCGCCACCTTCTTCGCGATGGCCTACATCATCGTGCTGAACCCGATCATCCTCGGCAGCGCGAAGGACATGTACGGCCACCAGCTCGACGGCGGCCAGCTGGTCACCGCCACGGTGCTCACCGCCGCCTTCTCCACCCTCCTCATGGGTGTCATCGGCAACGTCCCGATCGCACTGGCCGCGGGCCTCGGTGTGAACACCGTCGTCGCCCTCCAGCTCGCCCCCCGGATGAGCTGGCCGGACGCGATGGGCATGGTGGTCCTCGCCGGTCTGGTGGTGATGCTGCTCGTCGCGACGGGTCTGCGCGAGCGCGTCATGAACGCCGTACCGCTCGGCCTGCGCAAGGGCATCGCGATCGGTATCGGCCTCTTCATCATGCTGATCGGCCTCGTCGACTCGGGCTTCGTCTCCCGCATCCCCGACGCCGCCCACACCACCGTCCCGCTCCAGCTGGGCCTCACCGGTCACCTGAGCGGCTGGCCGGTCCTCGTCTTCGTGCTGGGCGCGCTGCTCACGCTCGCGCTGATCATCCGCAAGGTGCCCGGCGCGATCCTGATCTCGATCGTCGTGATGACGGTCGTCGCGCTCGTCATCCAGCTGATCGCGAAGCTGCCCGGCCAGGCCTGGGGTCTCACCGTTCCGGAGTGGCCGGGCAACCCGCTCGCGACGCCCGACTTCGGACTCGTCGGCCAGGTCAGCCTCTTCGGCGGCTTCGAGAAGGTCGGCTACCTCACCGGCGCGCTGTTCGTGTTCACCGTGCTGCTGTCCTGCTTCTTCGACGCGATGGGCACGATCCTCGGCGTCGGGGACGAGGCCAGGCTGATGGACGGGAAGGGCAACTTCCCGGGCATCAACAAGGTGCTGATCGTCGACGGCATCGCGGTCGCCGCGGGTGGTGCCACGTCGTCGTCCGCCAACACCTGCTTCGTGGAGTCCACGGCCGGCGTCGGCGAGGGAGCCCGTACGGGTCTCGCGTCCGTCGTCACCGGAGCGCTGTTCTCGGTGGCGCTGTTCCTGACACCGCTCGCGACCATGGTGCCGTCCCAGGCGGCGACGCCCGCGCTGCTGGCCGTCGGCTTCCTGATCCTGGCCGGCTCGGTCAAGGACATCGACTGGAGCGACTTCACGATCGCCGTTCCCGCGTTCCTGGCGATGGTGATGATGCCGTTCACGTACTCGATCACGAACGGCATCGGGATCGGCTTCATCGCCTTCAGCGTGCTGCGGCTCGCGGTCGGTCGCGGCCGTGAGGTGCCGGTGGCGATGTACGTCGTGTCGGCGGTGTTCGTCTTCTACTACGCGATGCCCGCGCTGGGCCTCACGTAGCGGGTCTCACGTGAGGGTCCGGGCTCACGTCAGCCCGTAGAACTTCTCCGTCTCGTCGACGGCCGCCTTGAAGCGTTCGTCGAAGTCGTCGCGAATGAGCGTCCGGACCACATAGTCCTGGACGCTCATTCCGCGTCTGGAGGCGTGCTGCCGGAGCCGGTCGAGCAGCTCACCGTCTATCCGCAGGCTGAGCACTGTCGATGACATGTCAGCCAGAGTCGCGGTCGGGAACCGGCCAGTGCGTCACTTTCCGGATCCGTCTCACTCATATGAGTGATACATCGACTCAGGCCGAAACCCGCTGGTATTTAGCGAGAGTAATGAGTTATTCTAAGGAACATGCTTGACCTGTCCCACGACGACGACGTCGCCGCCGTGAATTCACTCCGCTCGGCCGTCATGCGGCTGGGCCGGCGCCTGAAGCATCAGCGCGTCGACGAATCGCTGAGTCCCACCGAGATGTCGGTGCTCGGCACCCTGGCCCGCTGCGGTTCCGCCACCCCCGGTGAGCTGGCCCGCAAGGAGCACGTCCAGCCGCCGTCGATGACCCGCATCGTGGCGCTGCTGGAGGCCAAGGGGCTGGTCCGGCTGGAGCCGCACCCCGACGACCGCCGGCAGAAGGTGGTCAGCCAGACCGAGCGGGCCGAGGCCATGCTCGAGGAGAGCCGCCGCAAGCGGAACGTCTGGCTGGCATCCCTCGCCGAGGGCCTGGACGAGGACGAGTGGGCGAAGCTGCGCGCCGCCGCCCCCGTGCTGGAGAAGCTCGCACACCTTTAGACCACGGACCTGAGGAGGCGACCCCCTTTGAGTACGGGACCCGGAGCAGACTCCGCCCCCGCACCGAAGCCGACCCACGACACCCGCGACACCCCCGACACCCGCGGCACCGGCCGCGGCACCTTCAGCTCGCTGAGGACGCGCAACTACCGGCTGTTCTTCACCGGCGCGATCGTCTCCAACACGGGCACCTGGATGGCTCGCATCACCCAGGACTGGCTGGTCCTCAGCCTCACCGGCTCCGCCGCCGCCGTCGGTATCACGACGGCCCTGCAGTTCCTGCCGATGCTGCTCTTCGGTCTGTACGGGGGCGTCATCGCCGACCGCTACCCGAAGCGCCGCATCCTGCTCTTCAGCCAGGGCGCACTCGGCCTGTGCGGGCTCGCCCTCGCCGTCCTCACGCTCTCCGGCCACGTCCAGGTCTGGCACGTCTATCTGATCGCGTTCCTGCTCGGCATGGTCACGGTCGTCGACAACCCGGCCCGGCAGTCCTTCGTCTCGGAGATGGTCGGCCCGGAGCAGCTGCGGAACGCCGTCAGCCTCAACTCCGCGAACTTCCAGTCCGCGCGGCTCGTCGGCCCGGCCGTCGCCGGTGTGCTGATCACCGCCGTCGGCAGCGGCTGGGCGTTCCTGCTCAACGGCCTGTCCTTCCTCGCGCCGGTCACCGGACTGCTGCTGATGCGCACGAACGAGCTCCACAAGGCGGAGCGGGCGCCACGGGGCAAGGGGCAGCTGCGGGAGGGGCTGAAGTACGTCGCCGGGCGGCCCGAGCTGATCTGGCCGATCGTGCTGGTCGGCTTCATCGGTACGTTCGCCTTCAACTTCCCGATCTGGCTGACCGCGTTCGCCGACAAGGTCTTCCACGCCGGGGCCGGTACGTACGGCCTGTTCAACACCCTCATGGCGGCCGGCTCCCTGGCGGGCGCCCTGCTCTCCGCCCGGCGCGGCTCGTCCCGGCTGCGGATGCTGGTCGGGGCCGCGGCGCTGTTCGGAGTCCTGGAGATCGCCGCGGCCCTCTCGCCGTCCTTCTGGCTCTTCGCGCTGCTGCTCGTCCCGATCGGGATGATGGGCCTGACGGTCAACGTCACCGCCAATTCGTCGGTGCAGATGGCCACGGACCCGGTGATGCGGGGCCGGGTGATGAGCCTCTACATGATGGTCTTCGTCGGCGGCACGCCCGTGGGCGCGCCCATCGTCGGCTGGATCACCGACACCTACGGCGCCCGCGTCGGCTTCGCGACCGGCGGCGCGGTCGCCGTCGTCTCCGCCGCGGCGATCGGCCTGATCCTGGCGCGGGTCGGCGGTCTGCGCCTCCGGCTCGAACTGCGGTCCGGCCGCCCGCACGTGCGCTTCGTACCGCGCGAGGACGCCCGCGAGCCCCTCGCGAAGGCGGCGTGAACCGTCCTGCGGGCACGGGGTACGGCGGGTCGGATTGCCGCAGACTGGCCGTATGAGACTCTTCGCCGCCGTCGCTCCGCCCGAGGAAGCCCTACGGGAGCTCGGGGTCGCCGTCGACCGGCTGCACAGGCTCCCCGACGCGGACGCGCTGCGCTGGACCGGGCGGCCCGGCTGGCACTTCACACTCGCCTTCATGGGCGAGGTGGACGAGGAACTCCTGCCCGAGCTGCGCGAGCGACTCGGGCGGGCCGCCCACCGCAGCGAGCCGTTCCCGCTGCGACTGCACGAGGGCGGGCGCTTCGGCCGGCGGGCGCTGTGGATCGGGGCGGCCGGCGACCTCGACGCGATGCGGATGCTCGCCGAGCGCGCGGACGCGGCGGCGCGGCGGGCGGGGGTGGCGATGGACGAACACCGCGCCTACCACGCGCATCTGACGATCGCCCGTACCCGTGAGAACTCGGACCTGCGCCCTTACGTCGATGCGCTGGCTGGCTTCGAGGGCCGGCCCTGGACCGTGTCCCGGCTGGTGCTCTTCCGCAGCAATCTGCCGGGCGGCGGCGTCAGGGGCGAGCGCCCGCGTTACGAGACGGTCGAGGACTGGCCGCTCGGCGGCTGACGCGTGGGGCGGCCGGCGACCTGGCCGGCGACGTTCTGCGCCGCGCCGGAGGTGTTCTGTGCCGCGTCGGGGCGTCAGGGGTGCGTCGCCGGCAGCCGGCCGTAATGGACGCAGCGCACTCCCAGCTCGAAAAGGCTTCGCGCGTTCGCCCGCTCCATCAGCTCGGAGGCGATCCGGCGCGCGGTCCGGTGGGAGACCCCGAGCCGTTTGGCGATCGTCTCGTCGGCGTGTCCGTCGGCGAGCAGCCGGATGACCGTGGCCTGCCGGCCGGTGAGGCCTTGGCGGTCGACCGGGATGTCGTCGCCGAGCAGCTGGGCCGCCGCCCATGTGTCTCGAACAGCGCACAGAGTGGGGTCGGCATCCCCGTCCCGGTCAGCACGACCGCGCCCGCCGCCGAGTTGTCGCTGCTGACCAGGATCAAGCCGGCAGGCCCCCGGGCTCCGGGTTCCAGCAGCACCGAGGCTCTGCCGCTCCGTCACGGAGCGGCAGAGCCTCGGTGTGCTCCGTCGTGCCGTCGGTGACGAGGGCACCGCCATGTAGATCAACTTCTCGGTGCGGTTACGCTCGAAGCGTGGACCCGAAGACCAGGAACCGGATCATGGCCGGTGTGCTCGTGCTGATGTTCGCGATCGTCGCCGTGGCGGCCGTGCTCGGCAGGTGAGCACGACCGCCGGGGGCGACTACCAGGCGAAGGCCTCCGGAGAGGGCCCCGGACCCGGGAAGATCCCGTCCAGCTCCGCCAGCAGCTCCTCGCTCAGCTCCAGCTCGACCGCCCGAAGCGCCGACGCCAGCTGATCCGCGGTGCGCGGGCCGACGATCGGTCCGGTCACGCCGGGCCGGGTGAGCAGCCAGGCGAGCGCCACCTCGCCGGGCTCCAGTCCGTGCTTGTCGAGCAGGTCCTCGTACGTCTGGATCTGTGCGCGCACGGAGGTGTTCGCGAGCGCGTCCGCCGACCGGCCGGAGGCGCGGCGGCCGCCCTCGACCTCCTTCTTGATCACCCCGCCGAGCAGGCCGCCGTGCAGCGGCGACCAGGGGATGACCCCGAGGCCGTACTCCTGCGCGGCCGGGATCACCTCCATCTCGGCGCGGCGCTCGGCCAGGTTGTACAGGCACTGCTCGCTGACCAGCCCGTACGAGCCCAGCCGGCGGGCGGTCTCGTTGGTCTGGGCGATCTTCCAGCCGGGGAAGTTCGACGAACCGGCGTAGAGGATCTTGCCCTGCTGGATCAGTACGTCGACGGCCTGCCAGATCTCCTCGACCGGGGTGTCCCGGTCGACGTGGTGGAACTGGTAGAGGTCGATGTGGTCGGTCCTGAGCCGCTTGAGGCTCGCCTCGACGGCGCGGCGGATGTTCAGTGCGGAGAGCTTGTCGTGGTTGGGCCAGGCCTCGCCCTCCGCGGCCATGTTGGCGTACACCTTGGTGGCCAGGACCACCTTGTCGCGGCGGTCGCCGCCCTTGGCGAACCAGTTGCCGATGATCGTCTCGGTGCGGCCCTTGTTCTCGCCCCACCCGTAGACATTGGCCGTGTCGAAGAGGTTGATGCCGGCGTCGAGCGCGGCGTCCATGATCGTGTGGCTGTCGGCCTCGTCGGTCTGCGGTCCGAAGTTCATCGTGCCGAGGACGAGTCGGCCGACCTTGAGTCCCGTGCGTCCGAGCTGCGTGTACTTCATGGTCCACAAGCCAACGCGTTGGAGCGCACTCCAGGCAAGAGCGCCGGGCCGTTGCCCGCCTCCTGTGCCGGCGGTCCCTGGTGCCGCCGCGGTCACGCGCCGTGATCGCTACGCGCCGCCGAACCAGCCGGCCGCGTCGAGCCGGAACGCATCGGCGGAGACGACGGTGCGCAGCCCGTCCTCCAGTGCGCCCAGCCGTTCGGCGCCCAGTGCGCGGGCCCATTCCGCCCGGAGCTCGTCGAAGACGGCGGCCGAGCGGGCGAGTGCGTCCAGGCCGTGCGGCGTGAGGCGGACGGTCTTTCGGCGGGCGTCGGCGGGGTCGTCGACACGTTCCGCGTAGCCCAGCGCGACGAGCCGGTCGACGGTCTTGCCGGCCGCCTGCTTGGAGACCCCGAGCCGCCGTCCGACCTCGCTCGCCGTCGCGCCGCCGGCCCCGACGGCCTGCATGGCGAAGCCGTGTGCGGGCCGTACGTCCGGGTGCCCCTGGCGGGCCAGCTCGGCGTGGAGGCGGTCGATGAGGGTGCGGAAGCCCGCGAAGAGGAGCAGCGGCAGCTCATATCCCTTGCTGGATTCGACAACCTGATTTACCTTTTTTTCGTCAACCATGTTGTCCATCCTAGGAGGCGTACGTGTTCACCGACCACACCCTGGAGACCGCCCCGCCCGCGTCCCGCAAGGCCATGGAGGCGGTCGCACGGAACCTCGGCCGCCTCCCGGACGCCGTCGCCAGGCTCGCCGAGTCGCCCGAGCTGCTGAACGGCTTCCTCCAGCTCAGCGCCGCCTTCGAGGGCTGCACCCTGGGACCCGGACGAGGAACTGAAGCGGTTCCTGTCGTACGGCTACACCGGGCGCAACGCGCTCGAGGTCGTCCTCGGCATCGGCACCTACACGATGTCGACGTACGCGAACCGCCTCGTCCGCGCCGCGCTCTGAGGCAGGCCGGGAGCTGTGAGGGTCCGTCACGGTGCAGCAGTGTTCGGCGCGAGGGGCGGCGAGCCGACGGGCCACGCGGGCGGGCCGGGGCGGACGTGCGTGCCGGGGGGCGAGCGCGCGGCGGGCGCCTCGCTTCGTGTGGCCCTCCAACGGGTGATTATCGGCCTGATCGCCACCCGAAAAGCCCACGGGGTAGCTCGAATGCGGGGTTCTCGGGTGGTGAGCCCCCGGATTCCGGCTGACGGTGTACGAAGTCGCTGCTGCGATCCGATGAGCCGACGAAGTGTCAGCCGTCGCAGTCGCGGCGAAAGGAATGTGCTCCCATGCGCTCTGCCCGCACTTTGTGGATCTCAGCCGCAATCTCCGCGGTTCTCTCCGTCACTGCTCCCGCGGCCTACGCGATCGCCGTCGCCGACGACAACGCTGCTGCCGGAGCTTCCGCCAGCCGCGACGACGAGTCCGACAAGGACAAGGACTACGACAAGGGCGACAAGGACGACCACGACAAGGGGGACAAGGACGACCACGACAAGGGGGACAAGGACGACCACGACAAGGGGGACAAGGACGACTACGGCAAGGGGGACCACGACAAGGGTGACAAGGACGACCACGGCAAGGGTGGTTGGAAGAAGCACCACGACAAGGACGACGACGACGACCACGACGACGACGACCACGACGACGACGACGATGACGACGACGACGATGACGACGACGACGACGAGGACAAGCCCAACGGTGGCACCGACACCGGTGGTGGCTTCCTGGCCCGCGTGATCTCCGAGGACGAGTCCGACAAGGACAAGGACTACGACAAGGGCGACAAGGGCGACAAGGACGACCACGACAAGGGCGACAAGGACGACCACGACAAGGGGGACAAGGACGACCACGGCAAGGGCGACCACGACAAGGGTGACAAGGACGACCACGGCAAGGGTGGTTGGAAGAAGCACCACGACAAGGACGACGACGACGACCACGACGACGACGACCACG
>NZ_JBHWKX010000009.1:0-16621 GCF_042730885.1 Streptomyces sp. NPDC059909 | reverse complement strand
CACGACGACGACGACGATGACGACGACGACGACGATGACGACGACGACGAGGACAAGCCCAACGGTGGCGTCGACGCCGGTGCTGGTTTCCTTGCGCGCGTGACCTCCGACGACGACGACCACGACGACGACGACCACGACAAGGGTGGTTGGAAGAAGCACCACGACGACGACGACGATGACGACGACGACGACCACGACGACGACGATGACGACGACGACGACCACGACGACGACGATGACGACGACGACGACGAGGACAAGCCGAACGGTGGTACGCACACCGGCGGCGGTGGCCTCGCCACGAACAGCAGCAGCCTGGCCGCCGGCTCGGCTCTGATGCTCGGTGGCATCGGCGCCGGCATCTACAAGCTGCGTCGTCGCAACGCCACGGGCGGCGCCCAGGTCTGATGAGGCCGCCCCTGCAGTAGCACATCGCTGAGTTGTCGCGGGCACCGTCGTCCAAGGACGGTGGCCGCGGCGATGGCGTTCCCCCGGATCCGTATCCGTGTCTGCACCCGCACCCGTGCTCGCACCCGCACCCGTGCCCGCATCCGCAGTCGTGCCCGCACCCTCACACCGCTCCACCCAGCACCGAAAGGCACGTTCACATGATCTTCCGGCAGCCGTCCGGCCGATCCCCGCAACGGCCCGCTCGCTCCTTCGGGTCCATCCGGAAGGCCATGTTGTGGCCTGCCGCGGCGGTGGGGGTGGGCGCTCTCCTGGTCTACGGTTCGCTCGACCCCACCGCGGCGGGCGGGGGGTCCGCTCCCTCGGTGACGATCACCCCCAGAGCCGCCGGCCCCGGCGCGGGCGAGTCCGCCGGCCCGTCGGCCACCGCCGTCGGCCCGGCGCTGCCCCGCTCGGTCCCCAAGCGGATCAAGATCGACATGATCTCCGTCGACGCGCCTTTCACCCCACTGACGCTGAACGCGACCGGACAGCTCAACGCGCCGCCGCCCAACGACAGCAATCTGGTGGGCTGGTACGAGCGCGGTCCCACCCCCGGCGAGCGAGGCACCTCGATCGTCGCGGGCCACTTCGACACCCTGACCGGCCCCGCCGTGTTCGTGGGCCTGAGCGAGCTGAAGCCCGGTAACCACGTCGAGATCACCCGCCAGGACAACGTCGTCGCCGTCTTCAAGGTCGACTCCGTCGAGTCCTTCAGCAAGGCGAAGTTCCCGAACGCGCGCGTCTACAACGACACCCCGTCCGCCCAGCTGCGCCTGATCACCTGCGCAGGCGAATACGACAAGACGGCCAAGGACTACAAGGAGAACCTGGTGGTCTTCGCCCACCTGGAGTCCAGCCGCCGTGTACCGGCTCAGGCAGTTCCGAAGGTACCCACAGCTCCGAAGGCTCCGACAGCTCCGAAGGCTCCGGTAGCACCGAAGTCACCTGCAGCACCGGTAGCACCGACGTCACCTGCCGCACCGGTGGTGCCGAAGTCACCCGCAGCACCGGCCGCTCCGGCGAGTTCGAAGGCTCCGGCAGCACCGACAGCGCCGAAGTCACCTGCAGCACCTGCCGCACCGGTGGTGCCGAAGTCACCCGCAGCACCGGCCGCTCCGGCGACTTCCAAGGTTCCGGCAGCGCCGACAGCACCGAAGACGCCTCCGGCGCCGAAGACACCGGCGGCGCCGGCCGTGCGGTGACCAGCGCTCCGTTACGCGGGGCGGGGCGACGGCCCCGCCCCGCGCGTTCGGCGGCGTCCTCCGGGGGCGCGTCAGGCGTTCGCGTACACCCGGGTCGCGAACTCCGCGATCTGCGCGTCGGTGAGGTTCTTCGCGAGGTTCGCCTCGGTGATCAGGCCGACCAACTGGTGCCCCTGCTGGACGTCGATCACCGGGAGCCGCTTGATCTGGTGCTGTTCCATCTTTGCGAGGGCTTCGTCGGCGCCTGCGCTCGCATCGATCCAGTGGAGCTCGCCGCCCAGCGAGCCTGCCTGGACCGTCGCGGGGTCGATGCCCTCGGCGCAGCACTGCACGACGATGTCACGGTCGGTGATCAGGCCGGTGAGCCGGTTGTTGTCGCCGCAGATGGGCAGACAGCCGACGTTCAGGTCGCGCATCAACTTCGCCGCTTCCATCAGCGACTGGTGCGCGCCGACGCACTGGACGCCACTGGTCATGATGTCGCGGGCGGTGAGCTGGGTGTTCCCGGTCATTGCTTTCCTACCTTCGCCACTGAAAGGCGTGCGGTGGTGTTCAGGTCTGTGGGGGCCGGTCCTGGCCCTGGCCGCCCTGGTCGCCGCCGAACTGCTCCTTGAGCTTGTCCTGGGCCACGTCGGTCTGGCGGCTGTACTTGCCCTGGGTCCTCTCGTCGAACGTGTCGCCGGCCTTGTCGATGCCCTGCGACGCCTTGTCCTCGTGACCCTTGAGCATCTGTTTGATCTTGTCCATCATCGACATGGACGCCCTCCTTGAGGTTGCCCCCGCCTCTCCAGGGTCACCTCCCTCCGCACCGTTCGCATCCTCGCGGGAGGGCGCTGGAAGGCCCCGGAAATTCCTTCCGCCGGAGCTGTCACATTCCCTTCCCGCGATCCGTCGGAGCAGTGACCGACGAAAACCCTGGAGGGAAGAAACCATGCAGGCTCGGATGAACAACCCCGCCACCGTCATCCCCTCGGCCATGCCGGCCATCCTCGATCTGCTGAAGGCCACGAGGAAGGGCGGTGTGCCGGAGACGACCCTGGAGCTGGTCCACCTGCGCGCGAGCCAGATCAACGGCTGCAGCTACTGCGTCGTGGGCGGCGCGAGCAGCGCGCGGAAGGCGGGCGTGACCGAGGACCAGCTGACGGCGGTGGCGGCGTGGCGCGAGGCGCCGTACTTCTCGGACGCCGAGCGGGCCGCGCTGGCGCTCACCGAGGCGGCGACCCGGCTCAGCGACCAGTCCGACCCGGTGCCGGACGCGGTCTGGGACAACGCCGCGGACCACTACGACGAGCAGCAGCTCGCGGCGATCATCCTGATGATCGGCACGACGAACCTCTTCAACCGCCTGAACGCGACGACAAGGCAGGTCGCGGGCGCGACCTGGTGATCCGGGGGGGCGCCGCCCCCGCGGCCCCCGGGTACCGACCGGGCGGCCCGGGTGCCCGTCCTCGAACGCCGGATGGGCTTGACGTGAGAGTCTGACGGGCCGGGGATCAGCCCGCCGGCTCGTACGGGGCGCCCAGGTCCCAGGCCTGGTGCATCGCGTCGGCGAAGGTCGCCGCCAGCTTGTGCTCGCCGGACGGGCCGGGATGGGTGCCGTCGTACGTGTCGGAGTGGATGTCGTACGACGCCGGCGGGGACGCCAGGAGCAGCGGCGAGGCAGGGGAGTCGAGGTCGGCGACGGCCTTGGCGAGCAGCTCGTTGAAGCGGTCGCACTCCGTCGCGAACGGTGCGTCGGAGGTGGCGCGGACGTTCGGTATGACGGGGAGGAGCACGGCCCGGACGTGCGGGTTCGCCTCACGGGCCGCGGCGATGAACCGGCGGGCGTTCTCGGCGGTCTGACTGCTGTTCGTGTAGAAGCCGAGGTCGATCAGGCCCAGCGAGACGAGCAGCACGTCCGCCTTCGTCGCGGTCACCGTCTCCCGGATGAGCGGCGCCATGTGCAGCCAGCCCTCGCCCCAGCCGGCGAGGTGCTTGCGGGCACGCTCGGGGAAGGCCGGGTCGGCGTAGGCGGTCGAGACGGCGGCGGCGGCGACGGTGTCGTACAGCTCGGTGCGCGGGCCGACGATCCGGTACGGGCCGCCGAAGGCGCGGTTGAGGTGCTGCCACATCCGGTAGCGCCAGGTGTAGTCGCCGGCGCGTCCGATGGTCATGGAATCACCGACGAACATGAAACGCATGGGGGTAATCATGGCCGACCCCCGCCGGGTGCTGCCCCGGCCGGTGACGTGACGATGGACACTTGGGGGCATGTGTTCGTTGCGTACGACGTGGGCGGCCGCGGCCGCCGCCGTGTTGGTCCTGGGTGCCGCCGTGCCCGCCGCCGCGGACGAGGGCGGCGGTTTCACGATCAAGGATCCACGGATCACCGAGTCCAGTGGCCTCGCGGCGAGCCGCGCCCACCCGGGGGTCTACTGGACGCACAACGACCAGGACGAGCCACGCGTCTTCGCCGTCGACTCGAGGACGGGGAAGACCGTCGCGACCGTCACGCTGCGGGGCGTCGGCAGGCCCCGCGACATGGAGGCCGTCTCGATCGGACCCGACGGCTATGTCTACGTCGGCGACATCGGGGACAACGCGGACTCGTGGAACCACGTGTGGATCTACCGCTTCCCCGAGCCGCGTTCGCTCAAGGACATCACGGTGCGCGCCACGCAGTACGTCGTGACGTACGAGGACGGGCCGCGCAACGCCGAGGCGATGATGGTCCATCCGAAGACCGGGCGGGTCTACATCGCCAGCAAGAACGAGGACGGGGGAGGCCTCTACGAGGGGCCTTCCCGGCTGGTGACGGGTGGGACGAACGTCTTCCGGCGGATCGGCGAGGTCCCGTGGGTCACGGACGGGGCGTTCTCGCCGGACGGCAAGGAGCTGGTGCTGCGCTCCTATTTCAGCGCCCGCGGCTACGTGTGGAGCGGCGGCCGCCTCGGCGCCGACCATCACGTCAGCGCCCCGCTGCAGGGACAGTCCGAGTCCGTGACGTACACGACCGACGGCAAGGCCCTCATGTTCGGGACGGAGGGCGAGCAGAGCGAAGTCGTGCGCAGGGACGTCGACAAGAGCGACGGCCGGGGCGCGGGAGGCGACTCGCCCTCCGGGTCCGCGAGCGGCGGCGGGGACGCGTCGGCGTCGGACGGCGGTGACGGCAAGGGGCTCGCCGTGCCCGCGGGCGCGGTCGTCGCGGCACTGGCGGTGCTGCTGGCGCTACGGTCCCGGCGCCGCGGGCGCGGTCAGGGGGCCTGATTCCCTGTTCCTGATCCCTCCTGACCCCCGGTCAGGGGGTCTGCTCGCCCGGGCCGCCCGGCAGACGCAGCTCGTAGTGCAGCGGCCGGTCGTGCTTCATCCTTTGCGCCAGCGGTACGAGCATCCCGTGCGTGAGCGGGTACTTGCGGGCGAGGAGCTTCGCCGCGTGCTCGTTCTCCTCGCTGTCCGGGTCGAGCAGGCGCATCCGCGCCGTGGCCTCGGGCCCGGTCGGCTTGCCGTGCGGGGTGGCAGGGGCGATCTCCACTTCCTGGTCGCGGCGCAGCCGTTTGGCCTTGCCGGACGTGGCGTACACGCGGATGTAGGCGTGGTCCCCCTCGACGGCGATGTTGACGGGTGTACCGACGCCGGTGCCGTCCCGTTTGTGGGTGGTGAGCAGGACGGCCCACTGCTTGGTCAGCGCGGTGAGGGGTGTCGGGGTCGGAGTCGAAGTGGTCATGACTCCATGGAGGCACGGAATGCGCCCGGCGTCATCCCGGGCCGCCGCCCTCGGACCCCACGCCGTGGCCTGCGCGGGGTCCGGGGCGGGCCGGCTAAGGCCCGGATCAGGTCTCCGGGCACTCCTTCCACGCGAGCCGGTAGACGGTGTTGATCTCGCCGTCCGTCGAGTCCATCGTCATGAAGCTGGTCGCCGACGGGCTGGACGTGCCGGCCTTGACGCGCAGCTCGGTGTTGATGTTGAAGTTCCGCTTGACGCCGCACGGGGCCCACACCAGCTGGGCCCACTCGGTCTCGTCGGTGGCCTGCCAGTTGTTGTCGTACGGCCCGTTGAAGGTGTGGTTCCTCGCGGCCGTGTCGGGCGAGCCCTGGAAGTAGTACGAGGCCTTCTGGACCGCGGTCGCGCCCCGCTGCAGGCTGGCGTAGCCGCGGTAGTCCGCGCTGGCGACGGCGTACGTGAAGCCCTGCGGGACGTGGACGATCAGATTGAGCTGGCAGTTCTTGCGGAAGTCGGTGGGCGCCGAGCCCCCGCCCACCTGCGCCAGATAGTCACTGTACGTGACCGTGAACGCGGTGTTGTCCGGCGAGACCGCCACGGCGGCGGTCCCCTGCTTGCAGCCCGAACCGTTCACCGTGGCGATCTCGATGACGATTTTGTCGGGCGGGGCCACGATGCCCGCCGAAGCGGTGCCGGGGGTACCGGCGACGAGCATGGAGGCGAGGACCGCCGTGGCGGCGGCACCCGCGCGTAATGCACCGGGCATGATGCGTACTCCGATCGAAGGTGGTGGTCGGTGGCCTTGCGTGAGGAACCGTGGGGGGTCCAGCCGATCCCGTGTCATGTCACGTCGGCGAATCGTTGAGACGTGAACATGTCAATGCATCGGATCGTGCCGATCGTAGGGATGCGGCGGGCCGCCGGATAGGGCGGTTATCGGCCGTCCCTGCACGGCGACTCCACACCGTCTTCACGTAACCGGCACGCTTCACGCAACCGGCACGACAAGGGCCCGGCGGCCGAATGCCGCCGGGCCCTGTGTCGTACGGCCAGTGACTACAGCTTCTCGATCACGTAGTCGACGCAGGCCGTCAGCGCCTGCACGTCCGCCGGGTCGATCGCCGGGAACATCGCGATCCGCAGCTGGTTGCGGCCCAGTTTGCGGTACGGCTCCGTGTCGACGATCCCGTTCGCGCGCAGGACCTTCGCGACCGCCGCCGCGTCGATGTCGTCCGAGAAGTCGATCGTGCCGATGACCTGCGAACGCTTCGCCGCGTCCGCGACGAACGGCGTCGCGTACTTCGACTCCTCGGCCCAGCCGTACAGCGCCCGGGCGGAGGTGGCGGTGCGGCCCGTCGACCAGTCGAGGCCGCCCTGGCCGTTGATCCACTTCAGCTGCTCGTTGAGCAGGAAGAGGGTCGCCAGCGCCGGGGTGTTGTACGTCTGGTTCTTGAGCGAGTTGTCGATCGCCGTCGGGAGGCTGAAGAACTCCGGGACATGGCGGCCGGACGCGTGGACACGCGCGGCCCGCTCCAGTGCGGCGGGCGAGAACACGGCGATCCACAGGCCGCCGTCCGCGGCGAAGGACTTCTGCGGCGCGAAGTAGTAGACGTCCGTCTCGGCGATGTCGACGGGCAGACCGCCCGCGCCGGACGTCGCGTCCACCAGCACCAGCGCGCCCTCGTCGGCGCCCTCGACCCGCTTGACCGGGGCGGCGACACCGGTGGAGGTCTCGTTGTGGGTGAAGGCGTAGACGTCCACGCCCGCCTCGGCCCGCGGCTCCGGGTGCGTACCCGGGTCGGACGCGATCACGGTCGGCTCGGCCAGCCACGGGGCGAGCTTCGCGGCCTTCGCGAACTTCGACGAGAACTCGCCGAAGGAGAGGTGCTGCGACTTGTTCTCGATGAGACCGTGCGTCGCGATGTCCCAGAAGGCGGTGGAGCCGCCGTTGCCGAGGATCACCTCGTAGCCCTCGGGGAGACTGAAGAGGTCGCGTACGCCCGCGCGCACCTCGCCGACCAGGTTCTTGACGGGGGCCTGGCGGTGGGACGTACCGAGCAGGGACGTACCGGTGGCGGCCAGGGCGTCCAGCGCCTCCGTACGCACCTTGGAGGGGCCCGAGCCGAAACGGCCGTCTGCGGGCTTGATGTCAGCGGGAATCTGGATATCGGCCACGAGCCGGAGCCTAGTCGGTTCCGCCAGGTCACCGAGGGCGCTGTCCGGCGGATGAGACAACTGGTCACTGGTCGGGACGGGTGACGGACGCGTCGGGGCGTCACCCGAACGAGCGTGGGGCACGCTGAGCGCATGGCTGATCGTGAGGAGCTCGCACGCGCCCTGCGGGCGGTCGTCCGTGGCGAGGTGGACTTCGGGCCCGGCGCCCGCGCACTCATGACGATGGACGCGTCCAACTACCGCCGCGTCCCTGACGGCGTCGTCGCGCCGCGCGACGCGGAGGACGTCGCGGCGGCGCTCGCGGTCTGCCGCAGCCACGGGGTCCCGGTCGTGCCGCGGGGCGCGGGGACGTCGATCGCCGGGCAGGCGACGGGGGCCGGCGTGGTGCTGGACTTCACGCGCCACATGCGGTCGGTCGTCTCGGTGGACCCCGAGGCGCGCACGGCGGTCGTCCAGCCGGGTGCGGTGCTGGACCGGCTGCGGGACGCGGCGGGGGCGTACGGGCTGACGTTCGGCCCGGATCCGTCCACGCACAGCCGCTGCACGCTCGGCGGGATGATCGGCAACAACGCGTGCGGGTCGCACTCGGTGGCGTGGGGGACGACCGCGGACAACGTCCACGAGCTGTCGGTGGTGACGTACGGGGGCGACGAACTCCGCATCGGACAGGGGTGGGGGACCGCAGCCCCGGCCGGACTGCGGGAGCTCGTCGAGGCGAACCTGGCGCTGCTGCGCACCGGCTTCCCCGGCGGGCTGCCGCGCCGCATCTCCGGGTACGCGCTCGACGCGCTGCTGCCCGAGAACGGCACCGGCCTCGCCCGCGCCTTCTGCGGCAGCGAGGGCACCCTGGCGGTGCTCACCGAGGCGACCGTACGGCTCGTGGAGTCGCCGCCCGCACGGGCCCTCGCCGTCCTCGGGTACGCCGACGAGAGCGCCGCCGCGGAGGCCGCCGCCGGGCTGCTGCCGTACCGGCCGCTGACGGTCGAGGGCATGGCGCAGGACCTCGTTCCCGACGCCGCGGGGCACGGTCTGCCGCGGGGCGGGGCATGGCTGTTCGTCGAGACGGGCGGGGAGACGGGGGCCGAGGCCCGGGCCCGCGCGGAGGAGATCGTGCGGGGCGCCGACGCGCCGGCCGGGACCGTCGTCACCGACCCGGCCGGGCAGCGCGCGCTGTGGCGGGTACGGGAGGACGCGGCGGGCACCGCGACCCGGATGCCCGACGGCAGCGAGGCCTGGCCGGGCTGGGAGGACTGCGCGGTGCCCCCGGCACGCCTCGGCGCCTATCTGCGGGACTTCCGGGCGCTGCTGACGGAGCACGGGCTGCGGGGGACGCCGTACGGGCACTTCGGGGACGGGTGCATCCACGTCCGCATCGACTTCGACCTGCTGAGCCCGGACGGCGTGCGGCGCTTCCGCTCCTTCTCCGAGGACGTGGCCGAGCTGGTCGTGGCGCACGGGGGCTCGCTGTCGGGCGAGCACGGGGACGGGCAGGCGCGTGCGGAGCTGCTGCCGAGGATGTACGGGGACGAACTCGTCGGGCTCTTCGGCCGGTTCAAGGACGTGTGGGACCCGGCGGGGGGCCTGAACCCGGGCGTGCTCGCGCGCCCGGCACCGCTGGACGAGAACCTGCGCTTCGCCGTGCTGCCGCGCAAGCCGGTCGACGTGGCATTCGGCTACCCGCACGACGGCGGCGACTTCACGGCCGCGGTGCGGCGCTGCGTCGGGGTCGCCAAGTGCCGGGTCGAGGGGCCCAGTTCGGGGCCGGGCGTGATGTGCCCCTCGTACCGCGCGACGCGCGAGGAGCAGCACTCCACGCGCGGGCGCGCCCGGCTCCTGCACGAGATGCTCGCGGGCGAGGTCGTGACGGACGGCTGGCGGTCGGCCGAGGTACGGGACGCGCTCGACCTGTGCCTGTCCTGCAAGGGGTGCCGGAGCGACTGCCCGGTGGGCGTCGACATGGCCACGTACAAGGCGGAGTTCCTGCACCACCACTATGCGGGCCGGCCACGCCCGGCGGCCCACTACGCCATGGGGCGGCTGCCGGAGTGGCTGCGCCTGGCCGCGCCCGTCGCGGGCGTGGTGAACGCGGCGGCGCGCGTACGCCCCCTCGCGGCCCTCGCGAAACGCCTGGCGGGCATCGCCCCGGAGCGCGACATCCCGGTGCTCGCCCGCCGGACCTTCACCGACTGGTGGCGCCGCAACGGGACCCCCGGCTCCCCGCTCGTCCTGTGGCCGGACACCTTCACGGACCACCTGTCCCCGTCCGTCTGCCGCGCGGCGGTCGCGGTCCTCGCATCGGCGGGTCTGGGCGTCTCCCTCCCCCCGGGCCGGGTCTGCTGCGGCCTCACCTACGTCTCGACCGGCCAGCTGGACCGCGCCCGTACGGTCATGCGCCGCACCCTCGACGTCATGGAGCCCGTCCTCGAGCGCGGCGCCCCCGTCGTCGTCCTCGAGCCGAGTTGCGCGGCGGCGCTGCGGACGGACCTCCCGGAACTGCTGGGCGACGACCCCCGGGCACGTGTCCTGGCCGATTCGGTGCGCACGTTCGCGGGCGCCCTGGAGGAGTACGCCCCCGACTGGACCCCGCCGAGGAGCGACCGCCCGGTCGCGGGCCAGACCCACTGCCACCAGCACGCGGTCCTGGGCGACGCGGCGGAGCGCCGCCTGCGCGAACGCGCGGGACTGACGGGCGGCCTGAGCGGCGGCTGCTGCGGCCTCGCCGGCAACTTCGGCTTCGAGCGGGGCCATTACGAGGTCTCCGTGGCGTGTGCCGAGGACCAGCTGCTGCCGTCGGTGCGCGCGGCGGGCGAGGACGCGGTGCTGCTGGCGGACGGCTTCTCCTGCCGTACGCAGCTGGAACAGCTGGTGGGCGTCCGGGCGCGTCATCTGGCGGAGGTGCTCGCGGACGCGATCGCGGGGGAGAGGTGAGAGGCCGGCGCCGCCTGGAGACGCGGCTCTCGCCATGGGCGTGTCCTCACGACCGTGCGTATCGTTGTAATGCGCGGCTCCAGGCGACGACGTGGCAGCCGGGGAGGAACGCCAGGATGACCGTCGTAGAGACCGTCAGGATCGACATGGCCGAAGAGAACGACGAGCTGACTCTGGACGAGCTGTTCGAGTCGCTCGAGCGGATGCCCGTCCCCGAGGGATACAAGGTCGAGATCGTCGAGGGGGCCATCCACACGCTTGGTGATGTTCGGGGAGAGCAGGGCGTCCCCGGCCGCCACCACCCTGACAGCATGGGCGAGTTCGTCGGCCGACGCGTCCTTGAGAAGGAACCCGGACGCGCCGGCGCGCAGCGCCTCGTACACGTACTCGTCGAGGTCGAAGGTGGTCAGGACGAGCACCTTGACGGTGCTGCCGTCGGATCCGGTGATGCGGCGGGTCGCCTCGATGCCGCCGAGCTCGGGCATCCGGATGTCCATCAGGACGACGTCCGGCGCGAGTTCGGCGACCTTGGCGACGGCGTCGAGGCCGTCCACGGCCTGTCCGACGACCTCGATGCCCTGCTCGGCGTCGAGCAGGACCGTGAAGCCCTGGCGGACCATCATCTGGTCGTCGGCGATCAGGACACGGATGGGCGCCTGAGGTGCCTGGGCGGTCGTCATGGGGCTCCCTCGACGGGTTCGGCGGCGGACGGCTCGGGGTGGTCGGTGTGGACGGCGTCGTTGGTTCGGGCGGGGAGGATCGCGGTCACTTCGTAACCGCCGTCCGGCGTGGGCCCGGCGGCCAGTTCGCCGCCCAGCATGGCCGCGCGCTCCCGCATCCCGAGAAGGCCGTGTCCGGCGCCCGGCGAGGGTGCGACGGGCCGGTCGGGCTCGGTGTTCGTGACCCGGACCGTGACACCGGACCGCTGGTGGCCGACGGCCACCCGCACCCGGGCGCCGGGCGAGTGCCGCATCGCATTGCTGAGCGCCTCCTGCACGATGCGGAACGCCGACAGCTCCACGCCGGGCGACAGCGGGCGGGGATCGCCCGTGACTTCGGTGGTGACCGTGAGACCCGCCCCGCGCACGTTGTCGACCAGCTCGGGCAGGCGGGCGAGGGTGGGCTGCGGTGCGTGCCGTACGCCCTCGGCCGCGGGGTCCTCCGAGCGCAGGACGTCGAGGACGCGGCGGAGTTCGGTCAGCGCCTCGACGGCGTTCTGGCGTATGCCCGCGAGGTTCTCCCGCAGCTCGTCGGGCGGGTTCTCGACCAGGTGCGGGGCGACCTGCGCCTGGATGGAGATGACCGACATGTGGTGGGCGACGACGTCGTGCAGCTCGCGGGCGATCCGGTTGCGCTCCTCGAGGAGGGCGCGCGCCGACCGCTCCTCGGCGGTCAGCACCTCCTGCTCGACCAGCCGCGTACGGGCCACCCGGCCGATGCGCAGCGAGGCGCCGACCACCACCGCGGTGGCGAAGGCGATGGTGCCCCGCTCGACGACCTGGTTGTGGTCATGGCCGGCGTGGGCCACGTTCACGATGCCCGACAGGACGGTGATCCCGAGGGCCGCGGCGGCGATCCGGGGAGGCACCCGCAGCGCGAGGAGCAACAGCACGAGGGTGTGCAGGGCGATGCCCCAGGCGGACCAGGGCCAGTGCATGTCGCGATGGACGACGGCCTCCACGACCTCCGCGGTGAGGAAGAGCGTGAGCGTCGACAGCCACCAGGCGGCCACCGGGCGGGACAACGCGAGGACGAGGGCCGCCGACTGGAGCACGACGAGCAGGAGCACGATCGCCGTGTCGGCGTACTGCTCGCAGTCGTTCAGGTTGAAGCCGCCCATGGCCACCGCGAACAGCAGCACATGGACGTGCGGCAGCCAGCCCAGCCAGCCGTTGCGCGGCAGCGGGTCGCGGGCGGCCGTGAACAGGTCCGCGCGCAGGGTGCGCCCCGTCGAGCGCACCGCGGCTACCAGCCGCTCGCCGCCCGGCTTGCCCGTCCCCCGTGTCTCCCCCCTCGCCACGTGGTCAACCCTAGGCACTGCGCGCCTCCGTTGTCCGTTCGGGCCGGTGCTCGCGCACGAGCGTGCCGCGACCCGGTCCTGTCTGCTCGTACGTGCGGAAGACCGCCCAGCAGGCCAGCAGCGCCACGCCGAACGCCGGCAGCCAGGCCAGCCGGGCGAGCACCCAGCCGGGCCCGGCGGGGACGGTGTGCAGTCCGGGCAGGGCCGTGCCCCCGAGCAGGCCGACGGCGGTGACGGCCATCATCGCGGTCTGGTGCCACAGGAAGACCGTCATGGCGGAGAGGTTCACCAGCGCCACCGCCGCCCAGGCCGTGGGGCGCCGTAGCGCGCGCCGCAGCGGGCCGAGCAGCAGCAGCGCCGCGCCGCACTGGGCGAGACCGAAGGTGACGGCGGCGAGCGTCGGCGGGTTGAGGTTGGAGACGGCGGCGCCGGGCACCCCGACCATGGACGCCGGGTACCGGGCGAACAGCACGAGCCCGGCGGTGGCGGCGGCGCCGCCGGCCAGCAGCACCCATCCGGTCCTGCTGCCCCGCAGGCCGCCGCGGGCCCAGGCCGCGCCCAGGCAGTACGGGACCAGCCAGCCGGCCGCCACATTGATCCAGCCGAGCGGTTCGAACCGGCCCGTGCCGTCGTCGAGTCCGAAGCGGACCAGGTCGACATGCAGCACGACGGCGATCGGCCACAGCGGGGGCAGCCCGGCCACGAGCGGGGTCGCCGCCGTCAGCCCCGCGAAGACCAGCAGGAACCAGAGCGGGGACAGCACGAGCGTGCCCAGCGCGTGCACGGTCTCGAACCCCACTCCCGACGCGAGCATCACGCCCGTCGCCGCGGCCCACACCGCCAGCACGGCGGCCACCGGCCGGAACAGCCGCCCCAGCCGGCTGCCGAGCCACCGGCCGTACGTCTCGCCGCGGGCGCGGGCGGAGGCGTAACTCCTCGCACCCACCTGCCCGCCCACCAGGAAGAAGACCGCCAGGGTCTGGAACACCCAGGAGACAGGAGCCAGTTGGGGCATGTGCCGGAGCGGGCTGGCGCCGCGCACCGTACCGCTGTCGGCGACCAGGGCGGTCACCAGCCAGTGGCCGATGACCACCCCGAGGATGGCGAGGGCGCGCAGCGCGTCGACGGCCCGGTCACGGTCGGGCGGCGTCGCGGCACCGACCCGCCGGACGAGGTCACGCACGGGGAGCCTTCAGGGCCCGGCCGTTCACGATCCGCGCGATGTTCCTGAGGGACACGGAGCCCGGCTTCAGGTAGTCGCTGTGGCCGCCGCCGCCCGCGTCGAAGGGCCGGGCACCGAACTCCCCGGACACGGGGTCGGTCCCGAACCCGACGGTGGCGAAGGGAAGGCGGAGCCGTACGTGCGGCACGTCCGCGATCCAGTCGTCGGCGCCCCGGCCGGCCCAGACGGTGGCGCGGGTGTCCAGCCGGCCGGCGCTGTCGGCGCCTGTCCCGGGGCTGCCGTGGAGAACGATGTCCGCCACGTCCAGCCCGGGCGCGGCAGCGGCGCAGACCACCGACCCGTACGAATGGCAGAGGAGGGAGACCCGGGCGGCGGGCACGGCGGCGTGCAGTTCGCGTACGAACCGGCGCAGTTCGGGGGCGGCGTCCTGCGCGCGGCCGGGCGTCAGCGCCGTGAGGCTCACCGCGGGCGGCGTCCGGTACCCGAGCCAGGCGACGACGGCGGCGCGGTCGCCGCCCAGCTCCCGCCGGAGTGCGGCGGCGCCGGCCCGGAAGCGCTCGTACCTGTCGAGGCCGGTGTCCGAGCCGGGCACCAGCACGGCGATCCGCTCGGCGCGGGACAGGTCGCCGAACACCTCGGCGCTGCGGCCGCCGTTGCGGCCGTCGAAGGTGAGGAACTGCCGCGCCGGATCCGCCATGCCGCGCAGCGCGGCCGCCCGCTTCCGGTCACCGTGGCCGGCGGCCATCCGCTCGGCCGCCCGGATGCCGTCGCGGTTGACGGCGTACCGCTCGGCGAGGGTGTCGTGCGTCGCGTCCCGCAGCGGGGCGAGGGCGGCCGCGGCCGGCACGGGCGCCGGTACGGCGGCGGGCCGGGCCGCACTTGACACCGGCACGGCAACGGATGCGGCGACGAGCGCGGCGAGCAGGGTGCGGCGCGGGCGGTTGCTGGATGGGCGGTTGCTGGGCGGAGGGTTGCCGGGCGGGCGGTTCCCGGGAAGGCGGGACGCCATGGTGGGTGGTCCTTCCGGTGCCGGTTGATTCCGGCACCGAAGTTATGGATCAGCCCTGGTGGTCGGCGTCCCGCCGGGGAGCGCACCTTCCGCGTAGCTCTCAAGTACTACGGGTCGGGTGGGCCCTGCACGCCCGCACGCCCGCACGCCCGCACGCCCGCACGCCCGCACGCCCGCACCTCGTCCTCCGCGGCGGTCAGGCCTGTCGCCGCGCCGGCAGGAGCGCGGCCACGCCGCTCACGAGCAGGGCGAGGACGCCGATGCCCGCCACGCCGAGAGCACCGAGGTGCACGAGCGTCAGCCAGGTGTCGGGCTTGCCGTACGCCCGGTCGCCGAGGGCCTTCGCCTCGCCGGCGAACGTCAGAGCGCCCTCCCCGGAGCGCTTGATGTCGTCCCCGTAGGCGTACAGCGTGCCGGTGCGGGCCTGGCCGTCGGCCGTCCACTTCGCGCCCTCGCACTTGCCGGTGCTCTTGCCGTCGCCGACCGTCTCGATACGGCACGAGCTGGGCAGTTGGACGGAGACGGTCTTGCCGAAGGCGTAGGCGGCGCCCCAACCGCTCGGCGACTGCGAGGCGCTCCCGATGAAGAAGAAGACCCCGACCCCCACCGCGATGACGAACAGGCTGATGCCGCTTCTTTGCTTCAGCTTCTCCCAGCGTCCCTGCATGGCAACCCCCCACATGGTTGTGTGCACGTCACTTCATGGGATGTTCGGGCACAGGAGTGGCCGAATCTCATCCCTGCGTGTCGCGCGTTTGTACCGCAGACGTGTGTGCCCGACAAGCGGTTCCCCTGGGTCGTTCCAGGCGGTAAAGGCCGTACGCTCCAGCAGGGTTGACGGCCCGTCGTGTTCGGTCCGAGGGGGTGACCGTCGGCCACCGCCCACGCGCGGTGCATAGGCTGCCGGTCATGACACCACTCCCTGTCGAGCTGGTGATCTTCGACTGCGACGGCGTGCTCGTCGACAGCGAGCGGATATGCGTCAAGGTGGACGCCATGATCATGGCCGACCTCGGGTGCGCGTTCACCGAGGCCGAGATCGTCGAGCGCTTCGTGGGCTCGTCCACCGAGGTCTACACGGCCGCGGTGGAGGAACGCCTCGGGCGTCGCCTGGAGAAGGACTGGCAGCAGCGGTACGAGCACCTCTACCAGGAGGCCTTCGCGGCCGAACTCACGGCCGTCGACGGCATCACCGAGGCTCTCGACGGCCTCACCGCACCCTTCTGCGTCGCCTCGAACGGCGACCACGCCGGCATCCGCCACAGCCTGGCGCTCACCGCCTTGAGCGAGCGCTTCGAGGACCGCATCTTCAGCGCCACGGATGTCCCCAGAGGCAAGCCCGCCCCCGACCTCTTCCAGCACGCCGCCCGTTCCATGGGCGTGGCCCCGGACCGATGCGCGGTCGTCGAGGACAGCGCCTACGGCATCCAGGCCGCCCACGCCGCGGGAATGCGCGCCTTCGGCTACTGCGGCGGCCTGACCCAGGCGGCGCGGCTCGCAGGACAGGGCACCGTCGTGTTCGACGACATGCGGGCCCTGCCTTCGCTGCTGGAGGCCGCCGTCGGCGGGTGAGCGGGGAGCTGTGCGGGGCTCTGTCGCACACTCAGGCCTCGTCGTGCCGAGGCTGCTCCAGTTTGAAGTCCAGCCACACGCTCTTGCCCACGACGTGCTCCGTGACGCCGAAATCATCGGCCAGTTGGGACACCAGAAAGAGTCCACGCCCATCGGTTGCATCCACGAAGGGGGCGCGCACCATGGGCTGTCCGTCGCCGCTGTCGCGCACGTCGATACGCAGCATGTCGCCATCGACCGCGAGCGCGACGCAGAACTCACGCCCGAGAGGGACGCCGTGCTGCAGTACCGGTAGGCCACTGGCGAGGTTTCCGCTGTGCGGGTCCTTCTCCAGTGGCCCCCGGCCCGAACCCGCCGTGCACCCTTTCGGTGCAGCGGG
>NZ_JBHWKX010000008.1:148949-150485 GCF_042730885.1 Streptomyces sp. NPDC059909 | reverse complement strand
AGAGAGGACGGGTGGGGGAGAGTGCAGGGTGGGGGGGCGGGGCTGTTCTCTACTCCCACCCGAAAGAGCAAAGGAAAGGGTCTGGTTTTCTCGGCCTCCCCCCCCCCCCCCCACTGCTCGGTTCCGGCCGGAGCAAGACCGGATCAAACCGGATCAGAAGCTGCGATAGCAATCCCTCTCGTAGTCCCACCCGTACCAGTCGTGGTTGCCGTACCTCCCGTTGGTGTGCCAGGACGACCTGTACGCGCCGCGGCGGTCCCAGCGGTGGCGGCAGTCATCGGCCCACCGGTTCCAGCGGCGTTCCCAGGTGCGGTACCTGTGGTGCCGTTGACCGAAGTTGCCGCACCGGTCGTCGTCGTCGTGGAAGCTGTGCGCGGTCACTGATGAATGAGCCGGGGTGGCCATGGCCGTGCCCGTCATGGGGATGACGACCGCGGTCACGGCCAAGGCCGCCGTCGCAGCGGCGCGCGCAAATGGTTTCACCACATTCCTCCTTGTTTCGATGGATTTCTCGTGGCCCTCCGGACATTACTCGGAACCCGCACTCGGTTCATTCGCGCGATCGGGTCGTGAGGGCTTGTCGGCGCATGACCGATTTTTGTTCCAGGTGCACCGAAAACCTGCCCTGAGCTTTGCTTGGTGAGGATTTCAGGAATTGCGGAAGTGACGCCGGGAAACACTCGCCGGGGTGACGCAACTGCGGTGTGTTGTGGGTTGGTTGCGGCCTGCGGCGAATGTGCGAAAAGGCTTCAGTGGTGCACCGCGTTGTGCGCTGAAGAATTCATGTTCTTTGTCATTCGCGTGGGGTTGGACTGCGTCGAAGTCCGGGTTTCGAACGGTATTCCGCCCCGTGTTCTGCGTAGTCGGTTCCGTGGTCAGCCGCGATAGATGGTCAGCACGGCCCCGCCCACCTCGATACGCCTTTCCTCGAGCCTTTCGCCGCAGCGCAGCGCTGCGAGGCAGCTTCGGAACAGCGCCAGCTCCTCCGCGTTGAGCACGGCGGCGGCCAGATTCAGCAGCTCGTTCACGCCGGACGGGGTGAGGGCCGAGGGGAGTTCACCGGAGAGCAGCACCACCGGCTCTCCCGTCCTGTCGCGGACGACGGCGGTGGCAGAGGCTCCTGGAACGACAAGCACGTGCACCCCTCTCGCGGAGGATTCGGGCGGTCCACCCGCCTCGAGCCACGAGAGAATAGCCATCGGGGGCCCTGGCGTTGCCGGTTGGAGTGCGCCGGATTGGGCCGATCGGGTGAGGCTGCACGCACGTCGGCGGCTGATGCGTCCTCGCCCGCCACCTCTCTCACCTGCTGTTTCCGTGGACGTGCGACGTATCCGCCGGCGAGCGGGATGTGCGAGTCGCTTGTCCGGAGTGGCCCGGCGCCCTAGTGTCCAATCTCGTCAGACAGATCGTCCGGCATGGATGGACGCGTTCGGGACCGGACGCCGTCCGTGCATGCCCTTCGTGCAAAGGACCCCACCATGCTTGGCATTCGAGAGCTGGACGCCGAGGCTGCGGAGCTGCTGCCCGGTCGCGAGG
>NZ_JBHWKX010000008.1:0-148852 GCF_042730885.1 Streptomyces sp. NPDC059909 | reverse complement strand
AGGCCCTGGGCCGGCTCCGGTTCAACTTCACCAGGACCACGAACGTGACGAAGCACATCGCCTACGTCAACGCCCACAACGAGTCGCTCGCGGCCAACGTCTGCTCCCCGGACGCCATCGCGTCATCCGGGGCCACCCAGTCCATCAGCGTCAACCAGTAGCCGGCGCTTCCTTTTCCAGAAGGGTTTCACCATGAACAACGATCAGCTCAATGCCGAGGCCGCCGCGGAGCTGCTGCCCGGTCGCGAGGCCCTGGGCCGGCTCCGGTTCAACTTCACCAGGACCACGAACGTGACGAAGCACATCGCCTACGTCAACGCCCACAACGAGTCGCTCGCGGCCAACATCGACTCCCCGGACGCCATCGCGGCGTCCGAGGCGAACCAGTCCATCAACATCAGCCAGTAACGACGCCCGGAAGTGTGCGGGCCGCGTTCTTGGGGGCGCGGTCCGCGCCGGGAGGAAGAGCAGGGCGGTGACCGAAAGCCACAGGGTTCACCCCGGTCCCGCGGGGGCGGCGACCTGCGACGCGGACGAAACGTTTCCCTCGTATGAATACACGGAGATACTGTTTCCCGTTCCGCGACTCGGCGCGGGACTCCAACTCCTCGGCGAGTACAAGGGATCCGGTTCCAGGGAACGCAAGTACCTGGTCCGCCGCGGAGACGGGCAGGTGGTCCAGCTGTCCCGGTTGCTCTACCTGGTGACCGAAGCCGTCGACGGCGTACGGAACACCGAGGCCATCTCGCACCGGGTCAGCGGGCGCTTCGGGCGTGAAGTCAGCGCGGACAACATCGAGTACCTCATTGAGCAGAAGCTCGAACCGCTCGGTGTCACCGTCCCCTTCGGCCAGGAGAGCGACCAGGTCGCCGGCCCCACCACCGATCTCCTCCTGGTCCTCAAGGGCCATCGGGTGATCTTCCGTGAGCAGCAGGTCGCCCGTATCGCGAAGGCGCTCGCATGGCTGCACCGGCCACCGGTGGTGGTTCTGGTGCTGTTGGCAGCGCTCTGCATGGACTTCTGGCTCTTCGCCGTCCACGGCGCCATGCAACCGGTGCTGCAGGTGCTCGAGCAGCCGGTGCTGATGCTGGCCGTCTTCGTGCTGATCGTGGCATCGCTGGTCTTCCATGAGTTCGGCCACGCCTCGGCGTGCAGGTACGGTGGCGCGCGGCCGGGAAGCATCGGGTGCGGTCTCTTCCTGATCTGGCCGTCGATGTACACCGAAGTCACCGATGTCTACCGCATCGGGCGGGCCGGCCGGCTCCGGACCGACCTGGGCGGGGTCTACTTCAACATCGTCTTCGTGCTGGGGCTCGCCTGCGCGTACTTCCTCACCGGTCAGCCGTTCTTTCTCGCCGCGATCTACCTGGTGCACTTCGAGATCCTCGAACAGCTGCTGCCGGTGGTCCGGCTGGACGGCTACTACATCCTCGGAGACCTCGCCGGAATCCCCGACCTCTTCGGCAAGATCAAGCCCATCCTGCGGAGCATGCGGCCCGGCCGTCCGGTGCCTCCTGAAGTGGCCGCTCTCAAGCGTCCCGCGAGGATCACCGTCACGATCTGGGTGCTGATCATGGTGCCGCTGATCGCCGCCGAACTCGGTTACGTCCTGTGGAACCTCCCGCGCCTGCTCATCACCAGCCTGCGCTCCCTGGCGGAGCAACTGGGCGGGACCTGGTTCGCCTTCCTCGAGGGTCAGATCTCCGCGGGGCTCGTCGGCGTCGTCGGAAGCTTCATGCTCATCTGCCCCCTGGCCGGCGCGGCGTATCTCACCGTACGCCTGGTGGGGCGACTCGTGAGGGCCGCCGCCCGCGCCACGGAGGGCAACACCCGGCTGCGCCTGGCCATCTGGGGCGGCGTGGTGGCGGGAGCCGGCGCACTCTGCGCGGCCTGGCTGAGCGGCATGACCCCGGAGGTGCTGCCGCGGCAGCCGCCCATCACCCCCATCCTCCAGCCCGGCCTCCCGGCGAAACGTCCGACGGCACCGGCACCCGCCGAAGCACGGCCGAGCCCGACCCCGCCGGACTCGTTCGTTCCCGCCGGCCCGCCGTCCGAGGCGGCCCTGCCGGAGCCCAGCGCCGACGTCAGCGCTTCCGGGGAGGCCCTCACGGCGAGTGGTTCCCCGTCCGCGAGTCCCGCTCCGACCACCCCGAAGCCCACGCAGGCGAGCCCGACCCCGAGCGTCAGCCGCACCTCGGCGTCACCGTCGCCCAGCGTCAGCTCTTCGCCCGGCACGCCGAGCCCCACGCAGTCCGGATCCCCCTCGCCCTCGGAGACCCCCTCGGAGTCACCGAGCTCCGATGAGGACCCCTAGGACCTGTCCTGTGGATCAGGCCCTGGCCCCTCCTCCCCATCGAGAACCCCCGACTCTTCCCGCACGTCCGCAAAGGAGCACCAGTGACGCACCGAAAGCCACGCACCAACCGAGTCGGCCGCAGGGCCGCACGGTTGGGCATGCTGGCCGCCGCATGCACGGCCGGCTTCGCCACCGCGAGCCCGGCCGGAGCAGCTTCCTCCGCGTCGAACGTCACCCGTTACGTCGGCATCGCCGTGGACGAAGCCCACGCGAAGGCCACCCCCAGACACCGCTACGACTACGACGACGAGTTCGCGATCCGCGAGCTCGGAACGCGTATCGGCGTCGGTGCGCGCAACAGGGCGGTCGCCCGCTCCGTAGGCTGCTCGCTCGACAACCCGTGCCGGTCGATCGCCCTGTCCTTCCAGGTCGTCACCACGAACGGCACCCTCGCGCACCTCAACGCCACGAACACCAGCCGCGCGGTCAACGACCACTGCGAGGGCTGCCAGACGTTCGCCGGCGCCTATCAGTTCATCGTCTCCACCCCGTACTCGTTCACCCTGAGCCACTCGGCCCGGAGCGAACTCGCCCGGCTCGAAAGGCGGCTGGGCGAACTGGAGCGGAGCCGCGAGGCGATCCATGTCGTCAAGGCCCGCGCCGATTCCCTCGCCGCCGAGGTCGTGACCCTGCTCAGGGACTCGGTGGCAGCCGCACCACGCGGTGCGGACGTGAACCCGCTGAGCAGCTTCCGGCCCACTGTCACCATGCGGCGTCACATCGACTAGGGCCGGACAAGGCCCAGGTGCTGTCCGGCCGATCGGGCCGGACGGGGCCGCCGCCTCCGTACTGAACCTCGGCATCTGCCGGCTCGGGGATCCCTGTTCCCCGAGCCGGCAGATGGACCTCGTCTCCCGTCTCCCGGAGGGATGACCATCCATGAGCTACCCACCCGAGCTGCGCAGCCGGGCCCTCGACCTGCTCGCCGTAGGCGAGCCCGTGAAGAAGGTCGCCGTCGATCTCGGCCTCAATGAGCGGACGATCTACCAGTGGCGGCGCAGGTACCTGCCGCACCTCCGGCGCGGGCGGTCCGTCCCGCCCGCCGGGGGCGAACTCAAGGCCGCACGCAAGCGCATCACCGAGCTGGAGACCGAGCTCGCCGTCCTCCGGCGCGCGACCGAGCTGCTGTGTGATGCGACGTCCCCAAAAGGCGATTCGGGGCGGTACACGTGATGGCCTGCGAGGGTCTGCCCGTGCGGATCGCCACCAGCGTCCTGGGAGTGACCGAGTCCGGGTACTTCACCTGGCGCTCCCGCCCTCCCTCCGCACGGTCCGTCCGCCACTCCTGGCTCACCGAAGTCATCACCGCGATCCACGCTGCTTCGCACGGGACCTATGGGTACCGGCGCATTCACGAAGAGCTGACCCTCACATACGGCATCGGGGTCAGCCGCGGAACGGTGCAGCTCCTGATGCGCCGGGCCGGCATCCAGGGTGCCGGCGGGCCTTCGGGGCTTCGTAGCTGAATGAGAGAGCAATCGGAGCATGATCATGGAATATCCGACATTCCCAACGCCCCCGCTGCCCATCTCCGTGTTCCTGCGCCCCTACCTGCGCGTGGGGGAGGATCTGCCGGCGACGCAGGCACACCAGGTGATGCTGCACTGTGCGCTGGACGCGGCATGCCTCCCCGTACGGTTGACCGATGCCCAGGCCGTCGCCCGGATCTCCGAGCTGGACTACCAGACGGTGAACGCCGTGATCAGCTGGCTGCGGGCCCTGAGCGAGCGGTGAGCGTCCGAAAGTCCCGTTCAGTCGGCGTCGGAGTCGTCGGCGTCTGTGTCGGGGTGGGAGGCGTTGCGCAGGAGGGATTCGATCAGGGCGGTGACGTGTCGGCGGTCGGTCACAGAGAGCCGCTGGACGCTGGCGATGAGGGTGGCGACCTCGGGGTCGGCGGTGGTGCCGGCCGGTTCCTCGAAGTACAGGTGGATCCCGCAGGCCTCGGCGGCGGCCCTGCGTACGGAGTCCAGGGGCAGCTCCAGCCCTCTGGCGAGGCCCTCGAGGGTGGCCTGTTGCGGCATGCGGGTCACTCGCTCGACAGTGGCCAGATGATGCACGGTGGAACGCGGGATGCCGCCGCGCCGGGCCACGTCGCCGTAGGACCAGCCCTGCTGCTCCAGCCGGCTCTTCACCAATTCCTGCAGTGCATTGGCCACGCGAGGGTTCTTTCCTGCTAGCGACGGTTTGACGCGTACGGGCGAGGTCGAGTCTATCCCGGGCAAACGCGAAAGGGCGTCCTCGGAAGCCGAGAACGCCCAGGTCAGCGACCTAATCGCTCGTGCGCCGCCAGGGACTCGAACCCCGGACCCGCTGATTAAGAGTCAGCTGCTCTAACCAACTGAGCTAGCGGCGCGTGCTGACCCGGAGAACTCTACCTGACATCCAGGGGTGCTCCTGACCATTTCCTTCCCTGTTCCGGCCTGTCGGATGGTCGTTTTTTCGCTTTGGTCAGTCAAAATGCGATTTGTCAGGACACTTAGGACAGGTGGAGGGGCCCCGTATGACCGTTCCGGCTTTCGAGGAGTACGAGCCCGCGATCGACTGCCCCTGTGCCGGATGCGCCCAGGAGCGGCGTGCGCGGGCCCGCGCGTACGCCCTGTCGGTACGCGCAGGGATGCATCCCTCCGTGCACGGAGCCAGGCGTGCGCTGGTCCTGGCCACTGCCGCGGGCGTGGTGCTGGGCGGTGGCGGCGGGGTGGTCGGGGCGGCGGCGTCCGCGCCCGGAGGACCGGAGCCCGGCAGCCCGGTCACAGTCCTGGATCCCGAGCCCGAGACGGACACGCCGCAGGGCGGGCAGGGGCCTCTGCACGGCCGGCCGGACACCGGCCCGGCCGGGACCCCGGCCGAGCTCCGCAAGACGACCCGCGCGGACATCATCAACCGGGCCAAGCGCTGGGTGGACGCCAAGGTGCCGTACTCCATGACCTCGTACTGGGCGGACGGCTACCGGCAGGACTGCTCGGGCTACGTCTCCATGGCGTGGAACCTGGCGGGCAACGAATGGACCGGAAGCCTGGCGCAGTACGGGGTCCGGCTGGACCACAAGGACCTCCAGCCCGGCGACATCCTGCTGTTCCACAATCCCGCCGACCCGGGCAAGGGCTCCCACGTCACGATCTTCGGCGGCTGGACCGACTACACGCACACCTACTACATCGCCTACGAACAGGCGAAGCCGCACACCCGGCGGCAGGCCACGCCGATGGCGTACTGGAGCAACTCCGACCGCTACGTGGCGTACCGCTACAGAGGGCTCATCAGCGCGGTCGCGACGGCCGACGGGTCGGGCGGCGGGACGGTCACGGCATACCCGGACGCCCGGTACTTCGGGCCGGGCGCGAACAACAAGTACGTCACCCAGCTCGGGAGGATGCTCGTGGAGCGGGGCGCGAAGAGGTACCACACCAAGGCCCCCGGTCCGCGCTGGAGCGAGGCGGACCGGCGGGCGACCCAGGCGTTCCAGCGTGCGCAGGGCTGGAAGGGCAAGGAGGCGGACGGTCTGCCCGGCCCGGACACCTGGCGCCTGCTGGTCAACGGCACGGGCAAGAACATCCCGCGCGCCGCCCAGGCGCAGACGTCGGCGCGGGTGCCGGCCTACCCGGGCCGGGCCTACTTCCGCCCCGGCCAGGCGAACGTCCATGTGGAGGAGCTCGGCCGCCAGTTGGTGAAGCGGGGCTTCGGCAAGCACTACACCACGGGGCCCGACCGCTGGTGGACCGAGGCGGACCGCCGCAGCGTCGAGGCGTTCCAGCGCGCCCAGGGCTGGCGCGGCGGTGCGGCCGACGGCTACCCCGGCCCCGAGACCTGGCGACGGCTCTTCTCATGACCCGCCGCCCCCCAGACCACGCCACAACCCCGAGGAGGCGTCCCCGGTGACCCCCACGACCCCCAATCCCGAGGACACTGCGGCCCTGCTGCCGCCCGGCCCGCCTCGTCCGCAGGAGCTTTCGCTCCCCGTCCTCGAACCGGGCGCGCCCATTGCCGCGATGGACGCGTCCGCCCGGACGGGCGCGACCGCGTCCGTCACCGGCAGTCCCGTACCCGCCGAACCGCCCGACCCACGGACGCCGTCGCCGGGTGTCCCCGGCAGCGACGCCGACCCCGGCCCCGGCCCTGTGTGGGCCTGGGAGCCGGTGGGCGGTCTGGCCGAGGGGCGGGCCGACGGTGGCGGTGACGACGGCGGCGGTGTGCGTGACGTTCATGGTCACGGCCTCGCCGGCGGTGCCGATGCGTCGGCGCCGGGCGGTACGCCGGGTGACGCCGACCGCGTACGGGAAGGAAAGGGCGCTGCTGTCGGGCGGGACGACACGTCCGTCGGCTCGGTTGGCTCGGTGGTTCCGGACGGCTCCATGGGCGGGGATGCCCACGCCGGGGCGGGGACTGACGATGCGTCGCGCGGATCCGCGGGACTTGGCGTGAAGGCGCTGGGTGTGCCCTGGGAGCCGTCCGGGCGGGAGGCCGTGGACGAGGCCGCCGGCACGTCCGCGGTGCCGTCGCCCGCGACGGCCGGGCGCCGCACGGTCGTGATCGGGGCCGAGACGACCGGGGCGATTCCCGTGCACCTGCTGTTCCGGGACGTCCCCGCGGACTTCGCGGGCGCGGGGGACGTCCTCCCGCCCGTCGCCGGGAAGGGCGCCGGCGGGAAGGCCGACGGCGGGACGAACATCGGCGGGAAGAACCGCGGTGGGACGGACGACGACGAGGGACCCGACACCGTTGCCATGGCGCCCGTCGTCCCCTCCGGCCGCCGGGCCGCGCCCGCGTCCCGGGTGCCCGTCGTCGCGCCGAGCCGGCGGCCCGCGCCGCCCGCGGACCCGAAGCTGCGTGAGCGGCCGGGCCCCGTGCTGCCCGGGTGGTCCGCCCTGCTCGTCGGGATTGTGGCGCTCACCGGGTGCGCGGCCGTGCTGCACTGGGCCGGGGCCTTCCCGGCGAGGCTGACCGAGCTGTTCGGGCTGAGCCCGCGTGCCTACCACGGCATCGGGGCCGGCCAGTGGGCCCTGTTCGCCGTCGCCGTGATCTTCACGCTGTTCTCCCTCGGCGGGCTCGGCCGCGGCCGCGCCGGCCACGCCTGGGTCCTGACGCTGTTCGGCGAGTACCGCGGGAGCGTGCGCCGCAGCGGCCTCATGTGGGTGAGCCCGCTCCTGCTCCGCTGCAGCGTTGACGTACGCCTGCGGCACTGGCGCAGCGAGCCCATGCCGGCCGTCGACGCGAACGGCACCGCGCTGCAGGCTGTCGTCCTCGTCGTCTGGCGGATCCAGGACACCGCGCGCGCCGTGCTGTCGGTCGCCGATCACGAGGCGTACCTGCGGGAACAGGTGGAGGCGGCGATGGCGCGGGTGCTCTCGCAGCTCCCCACCGACGCGTTCCACGAGGACGCGCCCACGCTCCGCAACGCCGAGGCCGTCGGCGACGCGCTGACGAAGACCCTGTCGGCGGAGTGCGTCCCGGTCGGCATCGACATCTTCTCCGCGCAGCCGACCCGTATCGAGTACGCCCCCGAGGTCGCGGCCGCCATGCGCCGGCGCCGTATCGCCGCGATCGAGGCCGAGCACCGGGACACGGTGCTGACGTCGGTGGTGGACGCGGTCGACGACACGGTGCAACGGCTCACCGTGCGCGGTCTCGTGGAGCTCGACGACTACGAGCGCAAGGCCCTCGTCCGGGACCTGACGGTCGCCTTCTGCACGGCACGCACGGGCGGCACGGAAGGTCCGTGATTGGTCTGGACATGTTCAACGCTCGTCAATAATCTGGGACTTGGTCTAGACCGGAATGCGCACGACCGCACAAGCATCCGCACCGCGCGCACTGCACGCACCGCACGGCACGGCTCGTAGAACTCCCCCACGTTCTCCAGGAGCGACAGCATGCGAAAGCGAATAGGCGCGGCCTTGGTCGGCCTCGCCGTGGCGGGCACCTCCTTCCTCGCCACGGGCAGCGCCGGCAGCCACGGCTACACCGACTCCCCGATCAGCCGTCAGAAACTTTGTGCCAACGGCACGGTGACCAACTGCGGTGAGATCCAGTGGGAACCCCAGAGCGTCGAGGGTCCCAAGGGCTTCCCGGCGGCGGGTCCGGCCGACGGAACGATCTGCGCTGGCGGCCTCAGCCGCTTCGCGCAGCTCGACGACCCGCGCGGCGGCGCCTGGCCCACGACCAAGGTCTCGTCGGGACAGAACCACACCTTCCGGTGGCAGTTCACGGCCAACCACAGGACCACCGACTTCAAGTACTTCATCACCAAGAACGGGTGGAACCCGAGCCAGCCGCTCACCCGCGCGGCCCTCGACCCCCAGCCGTTCCTGACCATCCCCTACAACGGCCAGCAGCCGCCGACCACGCTCACCCACTCCGGCACGCTTCCCTCGAAGTCCGGCCGCCATCTGATCCTCGCGGTGTGGACGATCCATGACACCCCGAACGCCTTCTACGCCTGCTCGGATGTTCAGTTCTGACGGACAGTCAGCTAACGTTCGGCGCCATGGGCGGGATGACCGGCGACACGACCGTCGCTGAGCTCGTACAGCGCCAGTGGGGCGACCACAGGACCGGGCTGAGACACGAGGATCTCGTCCTCAGCCACCACCAGGTCGCCTCCGGAGCAGCCGCACGGGCCGCGCTGCTCGCGGACCTGCTGCCCCGGGGTGCTGAGCCGCACCTCGGGATCCTGCTCGACAACACCCCCGAGTTCCCGCTCTGGATCAGCGCGGCGGCCCTCGCCGGGGCCGCCGTCGCGGGCATCAACCCGACCCGCCGGGGCGCCGAACTCGCCCGCGACATCCTGCACACCGACTGCCGTGTGCTGGTCACCGAACGCGCGCACCTTCCCCTGCTCGACGGTCTCGAACTGCCGGGCGTGCGGCTGCTGGTGACCGGCCCCGACAACCCTGACTACGCCGCCCTCCTCGCGCCGTACGAGGGCGCGAAGCCCGGCGAGGCCGCCGCCCTGTCGGGCCGCCCGGTGCGGCCCGACAGCCGGCTGCTGCTCTACTTCACCTCCGGCTCGACCGGTGCGCCCAAGGCCGCGATCTGCAGCCAGGGGCGACTGGCTGCCGCGGGGGCGTCGCTCGTCGCGCACTTCGGCGTGCGGCAGGACGACGTCCACTACATCTGCATGCCGATGTTCCACGGGAACGCCGTGATCGCGGACTGGGCGCCCGCGCTCGCGGCAGGCGCATCGGTCGCGCTGCGACGGCGCTTCTCCGCGTCGGGCTTCCTCCCCGACGTCCGTGAGTACGGCGCCACGTACTTCACCTACGTCGGCCGGGCGGTCCAGTACCTGCTGGCCACGCCGCGGCGCGACGACGATCGCGCGCACTCCCTGCGGCTCGGCTTCGGTACGGAGGCGGGGGCGGTCGACGCGGCCCGCTTCGAGGAGCGCTTCGGGGTGCGGCTCGTCGAGGGGTACGGGTCGTCCGAAGGCGGCGCGGCCGTCCAGCGCACGCCCGGCACACCGCGCGGCGCGGTCGGACGGGCGGCGCCGGGGGACGACCTGGCGGTGGTGGACCCGTCGACGGGCGAGGAGTGCGAAGCGGCGCGCTTCTCGGCAGAGGGCCGCCTGCTCAACGGCGACCGGGCCATAGGCGAACTGGTCAACCGCGGCCGCAACCCCTTCGAGGGCTACTGGCGCAACCCCGAGGCGGACGCGGCGCGCGTGCGGGGAGGCTGGTACTGGACCGGTGACCTCTTCTTCCGCGACGCGGACGGCTTCCTGTACTTCGCGGGCCGCACGGACGACCGCCTCCGCGTCGACAGCGAGAACCTCGCGGCGGCCGTGATCGAGAACATCCTCGCCCGCTGGGACGCTGCGGCGGGCGTCGCGGTCTACGCCGTCCCCGACCCGGTCGCCGGCGACCAGGTCATGTCCGCCCTCGCCCTGCGCGACGACACCGCCTTCGACGCGGCCGCCTTCGGGGCCTTCCTCGCGGCCCAGTCCGACCTGGGCACCAAGATGGCGCCCCGCTTCGTGCGCATCGTCCGCCGTCTCCCCGTCACCGCCACGAACAAGATCCACCGCGCGGCTCTGCGCCGCGAGTCCTTCCGCTGCTCCGACCCGGTCTGGTGGCGCCCTGCGGGCGAGGCGACGCACTACCGCCTCCTGACGGGGGAGGACGTGGCGGCGCTGCTGCGGGAGTACGAGACCCACGACCGTGCGTCTCTGCTGGACCGGTGACGGTGCCCACGGCGCCCCGAACCGGGGCTCCGACCTCGAGGACGTGACCGGTACCGTCCGGTCGGCCCGCGTGTCCGTCCTCGCCGGAAGGGCTCGACATGCCCGCCCCGGGCGAGGCGCCCACCGGTCCCGGGGTGGGGCCAGGCATACCCCTGGGACGCCCCCAGGGGCCATGTCCCGGGCCGAGGGCGGGCCCTAGCGTGGGCGGCATGACAGCACGCACCCTCTGGCAGGCGCTCACCCGGCGCGACTATCTGCGGAGCCACTGGCCCTGGCGGGGCGTCGGGTACCTCCTGAGCAGCACGCTCACCGGAGCGCCGGCGCTCGTCGGACTCGTGGTGCTCGGTACCTTCTCGGCCCTGGCCGTGGGCCTGCCCCTGCTGGTGTTCAGCGGCGTGGCGCTCGCCGTCGTCGAGCGCCGCCGCCTGCGGATCGCGGACCTGGAGCCCACCCACAGCCCCCACCGCACACCCCCGGAACCGGGGATCGCCGCCTGGGCCCGGACCCGGTTCACCGAGCAGGCCACCTGGCGGGAGCTCGCGTATGCGGTGCTGCACGCCACCGTGCTGTGGCCGCTCGATCTGCTGGCCGTCGTCTGCGCCGTGGGCGTGCCCCTCGCCATGACGGCCGCACCGGTCCAGCTCGCCGTCGACGGGCACGAGGCCCGCGTGGCCAAGCTGTGGCTCGTCACCGACTACCCCGCGGCCTTCGCCACCGCGGCCGCCGGTCTCGTCCTCCTCGCCGCGCTGCTCTACCCGCTCGGCGCCCTCGCCGGCGCCCGCGCCGCCCTCACCCGTGCGCTCCTCGCCCCCCGCGAGGCCGAACTCCGCACCAGGATCGGCGAGGTGACCCGCTCCCGCGCCCGTCTCGTCGACGCCTTCGAGGCCGAGCGCCGCCGCATCGAGCGCGATCTGCACGACGGCGCGCAGCAGCGGCTCGTCGCGCTCACCATGACGCTGGGCCTGGCGCGGCTCGACGCCCCGCCGGGCGGCCCCCTCGCCGAGCGGCTCGCCACCGCCCACGAAGAAGCGGGCCGCGTGCTCACGGAGCTGCGCGAACTCATCCACGGCATCCACCCGAAGGTCCTGGAGGACTACGGCCTCGGCGCGGCCCTCGCCGACGCCGCCGACCGCGCCTCCGTGCCCGTGGCCGCGGACGTCGAACTGCCCCGTCTGGAGCGCTCCGTGGAGACTGCCGCATACTTCGCGGTCTGCGAGGCCCTCACCAATGTGGACAAGCACAGCGGCGCCGGGCGGGCGACCCTGACCGCCCGGCACACCGGGGACCGTCTGACCGTCGAGGTCCAGGACGACGGCACGGGCGGCGCGTCCCCTGACGAGGGCACCGGACTCACCGGACTCGCCGACCGGCTGGCCGTCCTGGATGGCACACTGTCGATCATCAGCCCGCCGGGCGGGCCCACCGTCCTGCGACTGGAGATACCGTGCCGGACCGACGCGAACCGCTCCGTGTAGTGCTCGCCGAGGACAGCGTGCTGCTGCGCGAGGGCCTCACCGGACTCGTCGAGCGCTTCGGCCACCACGTCGTCGCGGCCGTGGGCGACGCGGACGCCCTCCGCGCGGCCGTTCCCGCCCACGAGCCGGACATCGTCGTCACCGACGTCCGCATGCCGCCCGGCCTCACGGACGAAGGGCTGCGGGCCGCGGTCGCCCTGCGCGCCGAGCGCCCGCGGCTGCCCGTCCTCGTCCTCAGCCAGTACGTCCAGCGCACCTACGCCACCGAGCTGCTCGACTCCGGCGACGGCATCGGCGTGGGCTACCTCCTCAAGGACCGGGTCGGCCAGGTCGAGGAGTTCATGGACGCGCTGGTCCGTGTCGCGGACGGCGGCACGGTCGTCGACCCCGAGGTCGTACGGCAGCTGCTGCGCCGCCGCCGTGACCCGCTGGAGCAGCTCACCCCGCGCGAGCGGGAGGTCCTCGGCCTGGTCGCCGAGGGAAGGTCGAACGCCGCGATCGCCCGCGAGCTCGTCATCTCGGAGGCCGCGGTGGGCAAGCACATCGGCAACATCCTGGCCAAGCTCGGCCTGCCCCCGGCCGAGGACACCCACCGCCGGGTCCTGGCCGTCCTCGCCTATCTGCGCTGATGCCCCCGCCGGCGACCCGCTCACCCCCATCGACGGCCTGGCGAAGGTGACGCAGGTCACGGTCGGCGCCCCGGGTCACGACCGTGAGGAGCTGGAGAAGCGGAAACCACTGGAGCCCCTCGCAACTGCGAGGGGCTCCAGTGAGGTTGTGCGCCGCCAGGGACTCGAACCCCGGACCCGCTGATTAAGAGTCAGCTGCTCTAACCAACTGAGCTAGCGGCGCGGGCTGCCGTTCTCGCCGCTCTCGCGGCTGACGACAGAAGTAATACTACCTGGTCCGGAGGGGTGCTCCTGACCACCCGCGCCCGGCGGGTCGTCCCCAGGGGCCCACCGCCCCGGGAGGGCCCTACAGCGCCAGCGACAGCACGACCGGTGCCGCCCTCCGGTTCAGCGTGTCCGCGGCCGCGCGCAGCCGGTGCGCATGCTCGATCGGGAGCGAGAGCGCCAGGCAGCCCACCGAGGATCCGGCCGTCAGCGGCACCGCCGCGCAGACCGTGCCCACCGCGTACTCCTGGAGGTCCAGCACCGGGACCGTGGGCGGCTGTGCGTCCAGCTTCGAGAAGAGGACCCGCTCGTTGGTGATCGTCCTGGAAGTCAGCCGGGCGATCTTGTGGCGCGACAGATGATCCCGGCGCCCGTTCTGGTCGAGCTGGGTGAGCAGGCACTTGCCGACCGCGCTCGCGTGCGCCGCCGAGCGGAAGTCGACCCACTCGTTGACCTTGGGCGTGCGCGGGCCGTCGGCGAACTGGGTGATCTGCACCTCGCCGTCGACGTACCGGCTGATGTAGACCGCTGCACCGACGGAGTCGCGCAGCTCGGTGAGCGTGTCCTGCAGCTTGCGCTCCAGGGCCTCCCGCCGTGTGGTGCCCGAGCCCAGCAGGACGAGAGAGTCGCCGATCACGTACGCCCCGTCGGCGACCTGCTCCACATAGCCTTCGCGCCGCAGCATCAGCAGCAAAGAGGCCAGATGACCGGTCGGCAGACCGGTCTCGCGCGCGATCTGGACGTCGGTGACTCCGCCACCGTGCCTGGAGATCGTCTCCAGAACGCGCAAGGCGTATTGCACCGAGTGGAACGGCGCGGTCGGCTCCGGCTTCAGCGCCACGGTTTCCCCCTACCAGGTTGTGACCGCAAGCTTCCGTTCCACGATAGCCGTCAAGGACCGTTCTCGGGGCGGCTGTTGGCGAGAATTATGCCGCGCCCCAGCACCATATGCTGGGGCGCGCGACAATGGCATATGCCAAAGTCAAAGTAGGTCCCAGGAATGAAAGGTCAGAGCACCGCGCCCAGGAACTCACGGGTACGATCATGCTCCGGCTCGGAAAAGATTTTCTCAGGCGAGCCGGACTCGATGACCTTTCCCGAGTCGAACATCAGCACCTCGTCCGAGATGTCCCGGGCGAAGTTCATCTCATGGGTCACACAGAGCATCGTGATGTCGGTGCTGCGGGCGATGTCCCTGAGCAGATCCAGCACCCCGGCCACCAGCTCCGGGTCGAGCGCCGACGTCACCTCGTCCAGCAGCAGCACCTGCGGGCGCATCGCCAGCGCCCGGGCGATCGCCACCCGCTGCTGCTGACCGCCGGACAGCTGGGTCGGCCGCGCGTCGCAGCGGTCGGCGAGCCCGACGAGGTCCAGCAGCTCACGGGCGCGCTCATCGGCCTCGTCCCTGGACAGGCCGAGCACCCGCACCGGCGCCTCGGTGATGTTCCGCAGCACGCTCATGTTGGGGAAGAGGTTGAACTGCTGGAAGACCATGCCGATCGTCTTGCGTACCTCGCGCCGGTGCTTCTCGTCGGCGGGGTACAGCCGGCCGCCGTTGACGTCGATCGTGCCCTCGTCGGGGCGCTCCAGCGTCATCAGCAGCCGCAGGATCGTCGTCTTGCCGGAGCCGGAGGGCCCGATCAGCGTGACGTGCCGGCCCGGGCGTACCGAGAAGCACAGGTTGTCGAGGACGGTGTTCTCCCCGAAGCGCTTGGTGACGTTCGTGAAGCGGATGAGCTCGTCGTGCTTCGTGTCGTTGGGCATGTCGGTGTGCGTGTCAGCGGGCAAGGCGGCGCTCCAGGGTTCGTACGAGCAGAGAAGCCGGGTAGGCGATGAGGATGAAGGCGATGCCGACGACCGTCAGCGGCTCCGTGTACTGGAAGGTCGCCGCGCTCTCCAGCCGCGACTGCTGGAACATCTCCAGCACTCCGATCCCGGCGAGCAGCGGAGTGTCCTTGAGCATCGCGACGACGTAGTTGCCCAGCGCGGGCGTGATCCGGCGGACCGCCTGCGGAAGGATCACCGCGAACCAGGTCCGGTGGGCCGGCAGGCTCAGCGCCGTCGCGGCCTCCCACTGCCCGGCCGGTACGGCGTCGATGCCGGCCCGGTAGACCTGCGCGGTGTACGTCGAGTAGTGCAGCCCGATCGCGAGTGTGCCGGTGGCGAGCGCGGAGAACTGCACACCCCACTCCGGCAGCACGAAGAACAGGAAGAACAACTGCACCAGCAGCGGGGTGTTCCGGATGAACTCGGTGATCAGCCCGACCGGCCAGCGCACGAGGCGCACACGGGAGCGAAGCCCGAACGCCCAGACCAGGCCGAGCGTGAAGGACAGCAGCGAGCCCAGCACCAGGATCTGCAGCGTGACCAGCACGCCTTCCCAGAAGCGCGGCATGAAGTCCGCGACGGCGGACCAGTCCCAGGTCACTGAGCATCACCTCGTGTCAGCGTGCCGGACGTGACGGTCCGCCCGCTCTTCCGGCCGGGGGCCCAGGGGTTGCCCCCCGAGGAAGTGCCGTCCTTGGTCACCGCCCCGATTCCGATCCCGACATTGGCCTTGGTGCGGCGCTCCAGCGCCTTCATGGAACGGGTGATGACGAAGGCGAGCACGAAGTAGATCACCAGCGTGACCGTGTAGATCTGCGCGCTCTCCTGGGTCGCCAGCCGTACCAGGTACGCCGCGAACGACACATCGCCGACGCCGAGCAGCGACACCAGCGCGGTGCCCTTCAGCAGCTCGACGAGCAGATTGCAGAAGGACGGGACCATCTCGGGCACGGCCTGCGGCAGCAGGATCAGCCGCATCCGCTGCCAGGGCGTGAAGCTGAGGGCGACGCCCGCCTCGCGCTGCTCCGGCGCCACCGCGTTCAGTGCGCCGCGCACGATCTCGGCGCCGTACGCTCCATACGAGAGCCCGAGCGCGAGCACCGCTGCCCACATCGGCACCAGCTGCCACTCCAGCAGCAGCGGCAACACGAAGAACAACCAGAACATCAGGATAAGTGCCGACGTCCCGCGGAACACCTCGGTGTAGAAACCCGCCAGGAAACGGACGAAGCGCGAGCGATGAGTTCTGGCCATGCCCACACCGAACGCGACGACCGCGGCCAGCGCCGCGCTGCAGACGGTGAGCTGGATCGTGATCCAGATCCCCGGGAGCACCCAGTTCTGCCACAGTCCGGCGGTCATCGGCACAGCTCCTTCGCCGTGAGCTCGGTCATCTCGCTCTCGGTGAAGCCGAACCGGCGCAGGATGCGGAAGAGTTCACCGCTCTTCTTCATCCGGTGGATCTCGGAGTTGAAGGCGTCCCGCAGCTCCGTGTCGGTCGGACGGAAGGCGAAGCCGCCGCCGTCGATCTTCTTCTTGCCGTCGACGACCGCGGCGAAGGGCTCGGTCGCCTCCGCCCGGCTGCTCTTGCGCACCACCTCGCGGGTCGTGAGGGCGGTGCCCGCGAAGACGTCGACGCGGCCGGACTCGACGGCGTTCAGCCCGGCCACCTGGTCCTGCAGGATGACGATGTCCTTCTCCGGATAGCCGGCCGCCACCGCGTACTCGATTTCCGCATATCCGGAACCGGTCGCGAATTTCACCCCGGTCCGCACCACGTCCTCGTACGTGCGCAGTTTCTTCGGATTGCCTTTGCGCACGATGAAGGAGTCCAGCATCTGGTATTCGGGGTCCGAGAAGATGACCTGCGCGCAGCGTTCCTTGTTGATGTACATCCCGGCGGAAACCACGTCGAACTGCTGCGAGTTGAGGCCGGGGATCAGGGACGCGAAATCCGTGGCGACGGGCTGGACGTCGGCGACGCCGAGCCGCTGGAAGACGGCCTTGGCGAGCTCGGGGGCCTCGCCCGTGAAGGCGCCCTGGTCGTCGATGTAGCCGTACGGCACCTCGCCCGCGATCCCGAGACGCACCATGCCCTGCGATCTCAGCCGGGCGAGCGGGTCCCCGGAGGGCACCCGGGCACAGCCCGCGGCGGCGAGGGCGCCTCCCGTACCGAGCAGCAGCGTGCGCCGCCGTATCGCATGTCTGGTGTGTTCAGCCGTGTGTGGAGCCATGGGCGCGCGGCTACCCCGCCCGAGTCGGGGTATGCGTAGCCAATGGCCGATCGATTCATCGACGTTTCGCTCGCAAAGCGCGGGGTGCACTGCACCGCGCGCCTCCTCGACGACCGGGCGCCCGTGACCTGCCGGACGGTGTGGGACGCGCTGCCACTGGGCGGTGACGTGTACCACGCGAAGTACGCGCGCAACGAGATCTACGCCCTGTTCGCCGCCTTCGCCGACCGGGAGCCGCCGCTGGAGAACCCGACGGTGACCCCGATCCCGGGCGACCTCTGCTACTTCACCTTCAGCGGGACGGAACTGGGCACGGCGGCGTACGGCTACGACCGCGACGTCGCACGGCCGGTCACCGTCGACCTCGCGCTCTTCTACGAGCGCAACAACCTCCTGCTGAACGGTGACACGGGGTGGGTGCCCGGGATCGTGTGGGGCCAGGTCGTCGACGGCCTGGACCGCATGGCGGACGCCTGCCAGGACTTGTGGCGGGCGGGGGCGCTGGGGGAGACGCTCACCTTCCGCCGGGCATGACGGGGGCCGCGCCCCGGACCCGTTGCGGGGGCTCCGCCCCGGGCCGCTGGGGGCTTCGCCCCCAGACCCTCGTCGTGCTCGGCACCGTCCGGTCGGTCCATGTGTCCGTCCTCGATCGCCGGACGGGCTCCACGTGAGCCGGTACGGCCGGATGGGCCGTGGTGGACGGGCTCCGAAGGAGCCCCCGCTGGAGGTCCCCACGCCCGCAGGGCGCAGGGGAGCGCCCGGGGCGGAGCCCCAGAAGGGGGCTGGGGCGCAGCCCCCCGCGCGACGGAGCCGCACATCGACACAGCCGGGAAGGGGTGGGGCGGGGAGAAGGACCGCCGCAGACGCCTCCGCCCCGCCAGGCGCCGCTACACGGCGCGCGGCGCCGGGATCGATGCCGCGCCCGAGGCGTAGAGCGCGTGTGCCGCACGCAGCACCAGCGCGTCCGCGTGGCGCGCCGCGATCAGCTGGACGCCGACCGGGAGCCCGTCCCCGTCCACCCCGCACGGCACCGTCGCCGCCGGCTGCTGCGTGAGGTTGAAGGGGTACGTGAACGGCGTCCACCCCGTCCACCGCCGGTGCCCGGAGCCGTGCGGGACCTCGGCGCCCGCCTCGAACGCCGTGATCGGCAGCGTCGGCGTGACGAGCAGGTCGTACGAGGTGTGGAAGCGCCCCATCCGCCGCCCCAGGTCCATCCGGACGTCCACGGCCGCGAGATGGTCCAGCGCCGACGCCCGCGCACCGGCCGCACAGATGTCCCGCAGCCCGGGGTCGAGCAACTCCCGCTGCTCCTTGCCGAGGTGCTGCACCAGCCGCGCCGCCCCGCTGAACCACAGGGTGTGGAAGGCGTCCACCGGGTCCGTGATGTCCGGGTCCGTCTCCTCGATGTACGCGCCCAGTTCGGCGAGCCGTCCCACGGCCGCGCGGACCGCCGCGGCGACGGCGGGCCGTACCGCGACCTGCCCGCCGAGGGACGGCGAGTACGCGATCCGCAGCCCCTTCACCCCTTCGGAGCCCTCCGTGAGTCCGGGACTCGTGGCGGCCGCGGGCGGCAGCTGCGACCAGTCGCGCCAGTCGGGCCCGCTGAGCACGTCGAGCAGCAGCGCCGCGTCGGCCGCGTCCCTGGCCATCGGCCCGGCGTGGGACAGCGTGCCGAAGGGGCTCGCCGGATAGAGCGGGATCCGGCCGTACGTCGGCTTCAGCCCGAAGATCCCGCAGAAGGACGCCGGGATGCGGACCGAGCCGCCGCCGTCCGTCCCGATCGACAGCGGGGCCGCCCCGACCGCGACGGCCACGGCGCTGCCGCCGCTGGACCCGCCCGACGTCCGCGTCACGTCGTACGGGTTGCGGGTGATCCCGGTGAGCGGGGAGTCCGTGACGCCCTTCCAGCCGAACTCGGGCGTCGTCGTCTTGCCGACGAGCACCGCCCCGTGCTCCCGCAGCCGGGCCACGGCCGGGGCGTCCTCGTCCCAGGCGCGGGCGTCCGTGCGCACGGTCCGCGAGCCGCGCAGGGTCGGGGCGCCCGCCTGGAGCAGCAGGTCCTTCACCGTCACGGGCACGCCGTCGAGCAGGCCGAGCGGCTCGCCGCGGCGGTGGCGCTCGGTGGCGGCCCCGGCCTGGGCCAGGGCCTGCTCGGCATCGACCCGGACGAACGCGTTCACCGCGGGCTCCACCGCCTCGATCCGCTCCAGGACGGCGCGGGTCGCGTCCACGGGGGAGAAGTCGCCCCGCTCGTAGCCGGCGATGAGTTGACGTGCGGTCAGGGCGGTCAGGTCGCTCGTGCTCGTGGCGATCGGCTCAGGAGTCATGGGTGGGGACGTACCCACGTTTCTTGTCGACCACGTTCGGCAGCGGTTTTCCGGCCGCCCACAGGGCGAACAGCTCGACGAACTGCGCGCCGAGCCGGTCCCGCCAGCCGACCGTGTCGCCACTCATGTGCGGCGAGACGATCAGGCCCGGAACGTCCCAGAGCGGGCTGTCGGGACCCAGCGGCTCGTGCGTGAACACATCGAGGGCCGCGCCCGCGATCCGCCGCCCGGTCAGCGCCGCGACCAGGTCGTCCTCCACCACCAGCGCACCCCGCCCCACATTGATGAACCGGGCCGACCGCTGCATGAGCGCGAAGCGCCGCGCGTCGAACATGCCGTGTGTCGCGCCCGTCAGCGGCGCCGCGCAGACGACCCAGTCGGCGCGGGCCAGCAGCCGGTCGAGGTCCTCGGCCCCGTGCACACCGGGCCGCGCGGTGCGCCCGGTGACGGCGACCGTCACCCCGAGCGCCCGCAGGGAGCGCGCGACGGCCAGGCCGATGGGGCCCGCGCCGACGACGACCGCCCGGCTCCGTGCGACCTGCAGGCTCTCGCGGTGCCGCCAGCGCCGCTGCCGCTGGAGCTCCAGCGTGCCGGGGAGGTCCTTCGCCATGGCGAGCACCAGACCGGCCACGTACTCGGCGATGGGCTCCTCGAAGATCCCCCGGGCATTGGTCAGCACGGTGTCCGACGCGGCGAACTCGGGGCTGAGGAGCCGGTCGACACCCGCGCTGGGGGTGTGCACCCAGCGGGGCCGCGGGCCCGGGCCCGGCCACGCCCGGCGTACCGCGTCCGAGGTGAAGTCCCACACCAGCAGCGCATCGGCATGCGGCAGTTCGGCGGCGAGGCGGCGGTCGTCGGCGTACCGGACATCGGCCTGGCCGGCGAGCGCTCCGAGGCGTGGCGGAGGGTCCGCCTCCAGTACGAGAAGAATCGGGACCGACATCGCGGGGACACCGTTTCTGAACGTCTGACATGTACGGATTGACCCACGCTCGCACCCCAACCTACCGTCGTCAACATGACGTAAGGGGGCCCGTGGTGAATCTGTCCCTCGATGTTTCCTGGCTGGGCGGCCCGGCCCCCCAGCGGGGGATCGGCGTGGTCGCCCCTTTCGACTTCGCGCTCGACCGTGAGCTGTGGCGCTGGGTCCCCGACGACGTCTCGCTGCGCGTGACGCGTACGCCGTACGTGCCCGTCGAGGTCTCCCTCGACCTGGCCCGGCTGGTCAGCGAGCACGAGACGCTCGGTGAGGCGGTGCGCGCCCTGTCCGCGTCCGAGCCGGAGGTCGTGGCGTACGCGTGCACCAGCGGCAGCTTCGTCGGCGGGCTGGCGGGCGAGCGCGCCATGTGCGAGGCGATGACCCAGGCGGGGGACGTCGCATCGCTCACCACGTCGGGCGCCCTGCTCGAGGCCCTCGACGAGCTGGGTGCCGGCCGTATCGCCCTGGTCACCCCCTACACGGAGTCGGTGACCCGGGCGCTGGAGGAGTACCTGGGCGAAGCTGGGGTAGCGGTCACGGGTCGCGCCTTCCTGGGGTTGACGCGGCACATCTGGAAGGTGCCGTACCGCTCCGTGGTGGACATGGCGCGCCAAGCCGTGGTGGGCGCGGCGGACGCGCTCTTCATCAGCTGCACCAATCTGCCGACGTACGACGCGATACCCCAGCTGGAGGCGGAGCTGCGCATGCCGGTGATCTCCGCGAACCAGGTCACGATGTGGGCCGCGCTGCGCCGCATCGGGGTGTACGCGGTCGGCCCGTACCAGGCCCTGCTCATGGACGCGGTGGCGCCGTCGTCGGGCGGGATCGACGGTCCCCAGGGACTGCCGGAGCCCCAGGGGCTGCCCGAGCCCCAGGCGCTGCCCGAGGAACAGGAAGGATGGACATGACGACCGTCGGACTCCTCTACCCGGGACACTCCGCCGAGGACGACTACCCCCGCATCGCGGTGCTGCTCGACAGCGACATCCGGCTCCCGCTCTTCCACACCGACATCGGCGAGGACGCGCACCGGACGGACGCGCTGATCGAGATGGGAGCGCCGGAGCGGCTGGCGGCCGGGGTCGAGGAGCTGCGGCTCGCCGGGGCGGAGTCGCTGGTGTGGGCCTGCACGAGCGGCAGCTTCATCCGGGGGTGGGCGGGGGCCCAGGAGCAGATCCGGGAGCTGGCCCGGACGGCGGGGCTGCCGGCGTCGAGCACGTCGTTCGCCTTCGTCCACGCGGCGCGGGCGCTGGGCGCCACACGGGTCGCGGTCGCGGCGACGTACCCGGAGGACGTCACCGCCTCCTTCGAGGAGTTCCTCCGGGCGGCCGGGCTGGAGGTGACGGCGGCACGGGCGAGCGGCGTCGTGACCGCGGCCGAGGTCGGCACATGGGGGCGCGAGCAGGTCCTGGGACTGGCCCGCGCGGGGGACGACCCGCGGGCGGAGGCGGTGCTGATGCCCGACACCGCCCTGCACACCGTGGCGTATCTGGAGGAGCTGGAGGCGGAACTGGGCAAACCGGTCCTCACGGCGAACCAGGTGACGGTGTGGGAGGGGCTGCGGCTGGCCGACCGCAAGGCGTGGGCGGACGAGCTGGGCAGGCTCTTCGCCCGCCCCGACTGGGACCGGTCCGAGTGGAAACCCGATGCGGAGTGACGACGGGGGAGCGTTGACGTCCGGCGGCGGCCGGGCCGGGAATAAAACGGAGAGGGCCTCCTGTTGATGCCGTGTTGACGCACGGCAAGGCAGGAGGGCCACCAGTGGACGCAGTGGACGCAGGCGACGACATCCGAGGCAAGGCGACCGGAACCGCCCCCGTACCCCTGTCGGTACTGGACCTGGTCTCCGTCGGCAGCGGCCGCACCGCCACCCAGGCCCTGCGCGCCAGTGTGGACCTCGCCCGGCTCGCCGAGCGCCGTGGCTACCACCGCCACTGGGTCGCCGAGCACCACTCGATGCCGGGCGTCGCCTCGTCGTCCCCCGCCGTGATCCTGGCCCATCTGGCCGCCCACACCGAGCGCATCCGGCTCGGCTCCGGCGGTGTGATGCTGCCCAACCACGCGCCCCTGGTGATCGCCGAGCAGTTCGGCACTCTGGAGGCCCTCGCCCCCGGCCGGGTCGACCTGGGCCTCGGCCGCGCGCCCGGCACCGACGGCGCCACCGCGGCCGCCCTGCGCCGCACGGACAGGCTCAACGAGGATGCCGACGACTTCCCGCAGCAGCTCGCCGAGCTGACCCGATTCCTGGACGACGACTTCCCGGACGGCCACCCGTACGCCCGTATCCACGCCGTCCCCGGGCCGGTGCAGGCCACGGCGCCCGGCGGGGTCCAGTCCACCGCCCGGCCCCCGATCTGGCTGCTCGGCTCCTCCGGCTTCAGCGCCCGGCTCGCCGGAATGCTCGGTCTGCCCTTCGCCTTCGCCCACCACTTCTCGGCGCAGAACACGATCCCGGCGCTCGACCTCTACCGCGACACCTTCCGCCCGTCCGAGGTCCTGGACGCCCCCTACGCGCTGATCGGCGTCTCCGCGCTCGCCGCCGACGACGCCCGCGAGGCCCGCCGTCAGGTGCTGGCCGGCGCCCTGGCCATGGTCCGGCTGCGCACCGGCCGGCCGGGTCTGATCCCGACGCCGGAGGAGGCCGAGGCGTACGCGTTCAGCCCGATGGAGCGGGAGTTCGTGGACAGCTGGCTCGGGAACGTCGTCCACGGCACTCCGGACGAGGTCCGCACGGGCCTCGACGACCTCCAGAAGCGCACGGGCGCCGACGAGCTGATGATCACGGCCAACGCGCACGGCGGCGACGCGCGTCTGCGGTCGTACGAGCTGATCGCGGACGCGTACGGACTGCCGGACGCGTACGGACCGCCGGACGCAGGGCGGCGTCGTTCAGGGGATCTGTCCGGTTTGATCACGTGATGCCGAGGGTGGTCAGTGGTCGGGTGGCGTCTCGGGAGTGCTTGCGCAGGCCGGCGGCGATGTTGCCGCAGCCGGTCAGGCGGAGGGCGCCGATGGCCAGGTTGCGCAGTGCGGCCATGGCCCGGGGTGCGGTCCCGGTGCGAACGTGTGAGGCGTCCTCGGCAAAGGTGGTGTCGCGGACGTGGTGGATCTTGTTCTCGATGCCCCAGTGTTCGCGGACGCGGTGCGCGATCTCGGGGGCGTCGGCGTGCTCCGCTGCCAGGTCGGTGACCGCGTAGACGCGTTCGAGGGTGACCTTGCCGGTGGCGATGACGCGGCGGCGTCGCACGATCTGCACGGCCTGGACCGCGTGCGGGAAGCCGAGTCCGCGGGTGACGGTGGCGGTTTTGACGCGGCGGATCTCGTCGCGGCCGTGCGCGGTGGCGCGGGTCTTGTCCATCAGCGGCACCTCCCGCCAGGGCAGTTGCTTCAGGTACTGGTGCAGCAGCGGCTGGTTCCCCTTGATCACCGCGATGTAGTGGGCTTGCTTCTCCTCCACCAGGAAGCGGGCGTGGGCGGTTTGTGAGTGCAGGGCGTCGAAGGTGACCACAATGTCGGTCAGGTCGAGTGGGGCGAGCATCGGCCGGAAGACGGTGATTTCGTTGGTCTTGCCGCCCACCTCGCGCTGGGCGGTGACCAGTCCGGTGCCGGTCATCGCGGCGAGCAGGTGGACCTGGGTGCCGTCGGCGCGACGGGCGCCGCGCACGGTCTTGCCGTCCACGGCCAGAGAGTGACGGGGTTGCCGGGCTCGGTCCTGACCGGGTCGCGGGCGGCCGGGGTCGCGGGCAGCGAGCCAGGTGCCGATTGCCGTGTCGAGGGCGTCGCCGTCCACGCGCTGCAGGACCCGGCGCACCGTGGCCTCGGCCGGAGGGGTGGGACCGGACGGTTCGCGACCCGGGCCGCCGAGAGCGGTGAGTACGGCGGGTGATGCGTCGGCGGCCCACTCCGTGATCGCGGCGAGGGATTTCGCACCGGCCAGAACCGCGCACGCGGCGAGCGCGAGGATGAAGGCGAGGGGATGGCGCCGCCCCTCCGCCCGTCGGGTATCCGGCACCGCTGCGAGGCAGACCAGCAGGCCCGGGTGGTCCTCGGGCTCGGCGGGCCGGACAACGGCGAGTTGGCTCAGGCCGGCGGGGATGGGCGATGATGAGCGGGCAGGCACGGTCTTCCGTTGCGGTGATCAGGGACTCGACACCTCATGATCACCCGGAGGCCGTGCCTGCCTCCGTTCCGGCCCCGCGAACTCCGCAGCCATGTCCGTCACCTGAACCAGCATCAAGTCGGACAGATCCTCTGAACGACGCCGCCCTGCCGCCGGACGGGCCGGAGCGGGCGGACCGGCCGGAGCCGGTCGCGTAAATCCTGGGTTTCGCGGGCGGAGTGGTTCACCCCTGAAACGCCCTCCGGCGGTTCCCTGAAGGCAGCCTTAAGCCGCTCGTCACCGATGGTGGCGAGCGGCTCCGTATATGCGCGAGGCGGCTCCGACGAGGGAATTCCCCTTGAAGTTGGTTTAGTCCTCAATCTGGTTCAGGCCGTTGGTGCGGTATTCGCGCAGCGGCTATCGGGATCGTCAGCCCGGAGTACTGCCGACTGCCCCGCGTCGCGGGGCAGGGAAAGGCGAATCACCGTCAGGGCGATTCGCCGTCTGCCTCCACGGCGGTGAGAGCGACCTCAAGCAAGTGCACGATCTCAGAGTTGAGGGACCGCCGGTCGGCTTCTGCCTGAGCCGTCAGCCGGGCATGGACGTCATCGGGAAGGCGTAGAGTCAACTGAACCATGACACCATCATAGGCTCACTCTGGTATCGTGATCGTTATGAAGCTCAGGTACCAGTTCCGTCTGTACCCGAGCGCTCCGCAGAAGATCGAGCTGGCGAAGGTGTTCGGGTGCGCCCGTGTCGTCCGGAACGACGCGTTGCATATCCGCCAGGACGCCTACCAGCAGGACATGGCACTCCCCTCGATTGTCGAGCTGGCCAAGCTGGTGATCACCGAGGCCAAGAAGAGGCCCGAGCGTGCATGGCTCGGCGAGGTCTCGGCGGTCGTACTTCAGTCGTCCCTGCGGGATCTCCAGACGGCATACAGCAACTTCTTCGCGTCGAAGAAGGGCACCCGCAAGGGTCCGAAGATCGGGCCTCCGCGCTTCAAGAAGAAGGCCGGCCGTCAGGCGGTCAGGTTCACCAAGGCCGCCCGCTTCTTTATCACCAAGAACGGCAGGCTCCGGCTCCCGAAGATCGGCGACGTGCGTGTGCGCTGGTCCCGAGAGCTTCCCTCCGACCCGTCATCCGTGACGGTCATCAAGGACGCGGCAGGCAGGTTCTTTGCCTCGTTCGTGATCGAGACCGAGGACAAGCCCCTGCCGGAGCTGGACTGGGAGGAGACGGACACCGGGATCGACCTGGGCCTGTCCTCCTACGCGGTGCTGCGGGGCCGGAAGATCGCTTCTCCGAAGTTCTTCCGGCGTCAGGAGAAAAAGCTCCGGCGCGCCCAGCGCAAGCTCAGCAGGTGCGTCAAGGGGTCCAGTAATCGTCGTAAGGCCAAGCTCGCCGTAGCGAAGATCCATGCCCGTGTCCCTGACCAGCGGCGCGACTTCACCGACCAGGAGACCACCCGGATAGTCCGCGAGAGTCAAGCGGTCTACCTGGAGGACCTGAACGTGAAGGGCATGGCCAAGACCTTCGGTAAAAGTCTGCACGACCTGAGCCTCGGCATGTTCGCCCGCACCCTCGAGGCCAAGTGCGCAAGGTACGGGCGGACATTCGTCAAGGTCGACCGGTTCTTCCCCAGCACCCAGATGTGCTCCGCATGCGGGGCACTCACCGGCCCGAAGGGGAAAGCAGGGCTGCGGATACGCACCTGGACGTGCGACTGCGGAACCCGACACGACCGGGACCAGAACGCCGAGTGCAACCTCCGCCTGGAGGGGCGAAGCATCGTGGCCGAGGGACGACCGGACACGTAAAACGCCTGCGGAGCCCGTGTAAGACCCGGCAAGCCGGGCGGTGGGTGATGAAACAGGAACCACCCGAAGGCCGTCGCTCAACAACGGCGGCCAGGCGGGAATCTCCCGGCTTCAGCCGGGAGAGACGTCAACACTTCTCCAACTCCCTTACCGCGCATCCCCCTCGGAGGCCGCACGTGCACCCCGCAGACTCGGGATAGCCCGGCACGACCGGCGAATGGGGCGTCTGGCAGGACCTCGGCATCTGCTGACCGCCGCCCGCTCCTCTTGACCACTGTCCCCCCGGGACGTCACGACCCGGCCGGGGGCGGTTCCACGTCCTTCCTCACGCGGCGGAGCCGCAAATCGACGAGGGGAGAAAGTCCGCCGCAGGCGCACCTCCGGCCGACCCCCGTGGACCGCGCGCATGGACGGACGCAGGGGCTCCGGGGATGCTGAGGCCATGTGGGCCTCCGAAGAAGACTGGGACTGGAGCATCGGCGCCGCAGTCGCTTACGACGACTCGGTCCGGGAGAACTCGTGGGTCCCCCCGGTCGCCGAACTGCTCTTCCGGACGGCTAGGGAGAGTTCCCTCCGCCGCTTCATCCCCTTCACCAGCCACAACAGCCTGCGGCTCGCCACGGCTTTCGACTTCGTGAACGGCGACGTCGAGATCCTGGACCCCCTTATCGGATTCGTCTACGACGACTGCGAGAGCGCCGACCGCAGGCCTCTCTACTGGGTCTATCGCCAGCAGCCCGTCGACGAGGTCGAGCAGGCGCATCCGAGCCTGAAGACGTACGACGTCGACGAAGCGGTGCGCGAGCTGGAACGGTTGACCGCCGACATCACACCGCCAGGGGACCGATTCCGCCGATCATCCCGTCGATACGTTCCGGCGCCACCGCCCGTGAGTACAGCCAGCCCTGGCCCGTGTCGCAGCCGATGCGTCTCAGGCGCTCCGCCTGGCCCGCCGTCTCGACGCATTCCGCGGTGACCGTGAGGCCCAGGCGGTGGGCCAGCTGGACCATCGCCTCGACGATCGTCTCGTCGGCCGGATTCGGGTGGGCGCCGTCGTCGTAGCGGAAGCCGCGAACAAACGATCCGTCGAGTTTCAGTACGGACACCGGAAGGCGGCTGAGATACGCCAGGTTGGAGTACCCCGTACCGAAGTCGTCGATCGCGATGCGCACGCCCATGTCGCTGAGCGACTGGAGTGCCTGGAGCGGGCGGCCCGCCGAGCCCATCACCGCCGATTCGGTGAGCTCCAGCTGGAGGAGATGCGGGGCGAGGCCCGTCTCGGCGAGGATGCCCGCGACGTCCGCGACGAGGTCGGAGTCCCACACCTGGCGTACGGCGACGTTGACGCTGACGAAGATCGGTGCCGCGCCGGGGTGGTCCGTCTGCCACTGGCGGGCCTGGCGGCAGGCCGTCCGCAGCACCCAGCGGCCGAGCTGGACGATCGAGCCGTCCTCTTCAGCAATTCCGATGAACCGATTCGGCGCCAGTGTGCCGAACTGCGGGTGGTTCCACCGCACCAGCGCCTCGACCCCCCGCACCGCCCCGTCCGCCATCCCCACCAGCGGCTGGTACTCGAGGGCGAACTCCCCGCGCTCGACGGCCGGCCGGAGCGTGGACGACAACGCCTGACGGGTCATCCGGTGGGCGTTGCGCTCGGGGTCGAAGAGGGTCCAGCGGGCCTTGCCGTCGGCCTTCGCCCAGTACAGCGTCGTGTCCGCGTCCTGCATCAGACCGGTCGCCGTCGTCCCGTCCGCGGCCCGCTCCACGACCCCGATCGAGGCCGAGACCGACAGCCGCTGCCCGGCCAGGTCGAACGGCTGCTGGAGCGCGACGAGCACGGACCGTGCCAGATCCGCGAGTTGCTCCGTACCCGTGGAGTCCTCGACCAGGATCGCGAACTCGTCGCCCCCCAGCCGTGCCACCAGATGCCCGCCGCTGCGCGTGTAACCGTCGCTGTCGGCGCACTCGGTGAGCCGGCCCGCCACGGCCGCCAGCAGCCGGTCGCCGACGCGGTGGCCGAGAGTGTCGTTGACGGCCTTGAAACCGTCGAGGTCGAGGTAGCACAGCCCGATCCGGCCGGTGCCGCCGTGCTCGTACGACGACGCCTCCAGGGCGGCGCTGAGCCGTTCGAAGAACAGGGTGCGGTTGGGCAGCCGGGTCACCGGGTCGTGCATCTGGAGATGGCGCAGCCGCGCCTGCAGCTCGCGCCGGTCGCTGATGTCGGCGATGGAGAGGAGGACGCGGCGGCTGTCCGGCACGGGCGCGACCGTGACCTCCGCCCAGAGGGCGCGCCCGTCGGGGTGCTTGAGCCGGCGGGTGCAGCGGAAGCGGGAGCGGCGGCCGCGGAGCACCTCGCGGTACGCGTGCCAGGTGCGGCCGTCGGACGCCAGGTCGACGAGGTCGGCGGCGGACTGCTCGTACAGCGCGGCGGGTTCGGTGCCGAGGAGCGTCGCGAGCGCGTCGTTCGCGGTGACGACGAGGCCGTCGTGGTCGACGACGGCCATGGCGAGCTGGGCGGTGTTGAACGCGGCGCGGTAGTCGCTGAGCTCCGCGGTGGTCGGCGGGGCGGGGCAGGGGGCGGGCGCAGGACCGGATACGGGTGCAGGTGCAGGGCCGGATGCGGCGGGCGGGTCCAGAGCGGGCGCGGCGGGCGGCTGCGCGAGGCTCGGCGCGACGGGCGGCGGGGCGGGCGCGGCCGAGGTGGCCGGCGGGGCGGTGACCGGAGCCGTGGCCGTCGAGGCGCCCGCGGTGTGCGTGTCCCCCGCTGCCACATGACGCTCCGTAACCGGCGGTAGGGCGCTCCCGGGCGCCGCGACCGCCGCGGGACTCGGTCCTTCGGTGTTTCCGCTCACCGCTCGCTCCCGCTGTGCGTCGTGTCGTTCAGGTCCGGTCGGGGCCGGAAAGCCGGGAAAGTGTGCCGATCATAGAGGCTGGCCGGGCGGCCGTTCCAGCTTCTCCGTCGTGATCAAGCGCACTCGAAGGTCCAGACCGATCGTTTCTGCACGGGTGTGGCCTCGGTCGACGCCGTCGTGATCGGTTGTGACTTTCTGTGAGACACCGGGGTGTCGCCCCGGCCTCACCCGACCAGGTCAGCGGAAAGGTGCGAATCACAGAAAATCATCACAAGGTGGGTGAGGCGTCCCGTATTCCGCAGCCGGAGGTCCACGTGGAGGGTCAGCAGACGCGCGACGGAACACCCGAGGGGGTGGAACGGCCCAACCTGCGTGCCATTGCCGCCGCTTTCACCTCCCTCGCGGCCCTCGCCGCCACCTCGCTCGTGGCGGGTCCCGCCGTGGCCGACACCTCGGCGGGACCCTGTGCCCTCCCCCGTACCTCCGCCCATCACTCGCTCGGGCTGGACAGCTGGAACGGTGCGTTCCCGCGTCCCGAGCGCACCCTCGACGCGGCCATGGTCTTCCTGTCCTTCCCGGACGCCGCCCCGCTGGCCACCCCGGACGAACTGGCCGCCGACCACTTCCCCGCGACCAGCGACTTCTTCCGGCGCGCGTCGTACGGGAAGTTCACCCTGCGCGCGCATCCGCTGCGGCAGTGGATCCAGATGCCGCAGGCCTCGACGGCGTACCGGATGAAGCGGGACTGGGACGCCGGGCGGCGCGCCGCGTATCTGCGGGACGCGATCACCGTCGCGGACCCGGTGGTCGACTTCTCGCGCTACGACATCGTCTATCTCGTCGCCGACCCGGACGCGCCGGGCGTCGACTCCGATGCGACGAAGGTCGTCAACTTCGACCAGCCGCTGTCCGCCGACGGTACGGACATCCGACGCGTCGTCACGGTCTTCGAGCGGCATCCCCCCGATCGCAATGTGCTCGCGCACGAGACCGGACACGTCTTCGACCTGCCCGACCTCTACCACCGGCCGATGGACGGCAAGGGCGACTGGGACACGCACGTCGGGGACTGGGACGTGATGGGCAGCCAGTTCGGTCTCGCGCCCGAGCTCTTCGGCTGGCACAAGTGGAAGCTGGGCTGGCTCGACGAGCGGCAGGTCCGGTGCATCACGGGCGGCAGGGCGGACCGGATGATCACCCTGGAGGCGCTCGGCGCGGAACCGGCCCCCGGCATGTCCGTCGGTACCCGGCTCGCGGTCGTACGGACCGGTGAGAACACGGCGCTCGCGATCGAGGCCCGCGGCGCGGCCGGCAACGACCGGGACACCTGCACCGAGGGCGTGCTGATCTACCGCGTACGGAACGAGGCCGAGTCCGGCGGCGGACCGGTCGAGGTGATCGACACCCATCCGGGCACGGAAGCGTGCTGGGACCAGTCGGTGTACCCACCGCTGGCGGACGCACCGCTGACGGTGGGGGAGGCGTTCACGGTGCCGGGGGAGCAGGTGCGGGTGGAGGTCGCGGACCGGACGCGCACGGGAGCCTGGACGGTCAAGATCACGCCGGTGGCGTGAGGCGACGATCCCGGCCCGTGGTGTCGCGGTGGCCGCCGGCACGGGCACCCTGCCGGCCTCGCTGCCGCGGGCACCCATTCCGGCCTCGCCGCCGCGGGCACCCTTTCCGGCCTCGCTGCCGCGGGGTGTCCGGTCGACCCTCCGCCGGGCCGCGCATCCGTGCCGGTGTGCGGAAACGCCGAAGGGCGCCCTCGGAAACCGAGAACGCCCAGGTCAGCGATCGAAATCGCAAGTGCGCCGCCAGGGACTCGAACCCCGGACCCGCTGATTAAGAGTCAGCTGCTCTAACCAACTGAGCTAGCGGCGCCTGCTGACGTCGTAGACCTTAGCACCCTGATCGGCGGGAGGAAAAATCGATATACGGACCGCCGTGGCGGAGGTCGCGCGGGCGGCCCGCACGCATGCCCAGAGCAGTACCTCGGGCCCAGGGAGCCACGGGTTGCGGGCGTCGGGGGCCACGACCCAGCGCGGTCCCGAGGTGGGGGAGTCCGGGCCGGAAGGGCCTGGGCGGGGGGTGAGCGGCGGGATGGTGACGGCGTCGCCGGTGCCGTGGCAGAGCAGCGGCGGCACGGACGCGCCCCACTCCTCCCAGTCCAGCAGGGACGGTAACCGCTGGGCCGTGCCCGGGACGGCGAAGAGCAGGATCCGGCCGCGGTGCAACGCCACGGGCCCGGAGCCGGGCCCGTCCGACCACAGCTGCTCGAGTATCCGGCGCCCGAAGATCCCGGGCACGTTGACGACGTCGAACACGGTCCCGCAGGGCACGACCGCGGGCGCGGTGGGCTCGGCCTCCCACAGCGCCAGGGTGGACCGCGGATGCGTACTGGCCGACGCGAGCCATCCCGCCCCGGACGCCGTCACGTGCGCGGTCTGATGCCGCCCTTCGTCCCGCAGCGACGCGAAGATGTCACGGCGCCGCTCGTCGTGGTCACCGGCAGGGCTCAGGGGGGTCTCGTCGCGCAGCCAGGTACTCATGGCTCCTACGTGTACGAGGAGTCAGCGCGCTGTTTCTGTGAGTTGCGGAAAATCGGGACACGGCCGGGCGCGGAGGGGTATCTTGCCCCGCGGCATATGCCATGCGGGACCTTGTCTGTCGTGTGCAGGCCCGTGGGCTCACGGCCCCGCGGGTCCGGGGCCCCCGCGTGCAGGCCGCGGTGCCCGGAGCGACCTGTCTCGTGGTCGTCGGACCTACTGGTCGTCCGGCTCCGACGCGCGGAGGAGGTCGCGGCCGAACTCGACCATCTTCTTCGCGTAGTCCTCGCTCCACTCCGCCCGCTGCGCGATGTCCGCCGCGGTCAGCCGGTCGAAGCGGCGGGGGTCGGCGAGCTGGGCAGCGGCGACCGCCTGGTACTCCAGGGCGCGGTCCGCCGCGGCCTGGAAGGCCAGCGTCAGCTCCGTCGCACGCGACAGCAGCTCCCGGGGGTCCTCGATCGACTCGAGGTCGAAGAAGTGCTCCGGGTCGGAGGCGGCCTCCGAGGGCTCGAAGATCAGCGGCGCAGGCCGCATCCGCCGCTCGCTCCGCTCAGACGACTCCGCCATGCGTGTCTCCTCCTCGACATCCCGACCAAGCACCATTGTCCCGCTCCGCACAAGAGGCCCTACGTGTCTCTCCGCGGCACACGAGAACCTAAGGCGTCCACGCCACGCGATGTTCCCCGAGGTGGGACAGGACCGCGTGATTCGCCTCCCATCCGTCCGGGCTGTTTCTTCTGGCCGCTCTCGCACTGCTTCGCAGGCTTCGGGCGGCGTGTCTCGCGGTGTCCATGTCACGCGGTGCTCGGCGAGGTGAGACATTGACCGTGTGATTCGCCTCCCATCCGTCGGGGCTGTTTCTTCTGGCCGCTCTCGCACTGCTTCGCAGGCTTCGGGCGGCGTGTCTCGCGGTGTCCATGTCACGCGGTGCTCGGCGAGGTGGGACAGGACCGCGTGATTCGCCTCCCATCCGTCCGGGAACTTCACCGTGACGCCGAGCTGCACCGGCTCCGTCGAGGGGTGCTCGTCCAGGAGGTCCGCCACGCCCGCGCGGCACACCACGATGCAGGCGTGGCGGTGCCGGGAGGCGAGGACGCACAGACGGCCCGTCTCCAGGTGGAACGCCGTCGCGTCCGGGCGGCCCGACAGGGGGTGGAGGACGACCGTGACGTCGAACTCGCGGCCCTGCAGGCGGTTGGCCGTGTCCACGGCAACCCCGCTCACGCCCAGCTCCGTCAGCGCCGCCCGTACTGCCGCCGCCTGGTCGCGGTGGGCCGTGCCGACGGCGACACGGTCCGGCGTGAGCGGCACCGGATGCTCCGACCGCTCCGACACCGACGCCCCGCCACGGTCCAGCAGCCGCCGTACCACCAGCGCCACCGCGCGCACCGCCTCCGGGTCGGTCCGCGGAGTATGCCGGGCCGGCAGCTCCAGCAGGCCCCAGCCCGACTCCGCCGCCTCGTCGAGCACCCGGTCGGGGCCCGACCCGTCCGACGGGACGCCGAAGGCGAGGCGCCGGTCGCCCGCCCCCGTACCGCTGCGGAACGGCGTGTACGGATAGAACGCGCCCGACACCAGCGGCGCCGCCGATGCCGGCAGCCGCCACGAGACAGGAAGCCGGTGCTGCGGCAGCTCCGGATTGTGCGCCAGCAGCGTCGAGACCGCGCTCGCCGACGGGTCGTACGACAGCCCCGCCCACTGCTCGGCCCCGACCACCGAGAACGGGTCCAGCTGCCCCGGATCACCGACGAACAGCGCCCGCTCGAACAGCCCGGCCACCGCGAGCAGCGCGTCCGAGCGCATCTGGTACGCCTCGTCCACGATCGCGTGCCGCCATGGCTCGACGCCCTTCACATGCGCCCATTTCGCGGCCGTCGAGATGACGACGTCCAGCCCGGCGAGGTCGCCGGCCTTCGCCGACTTCCGTACGTTCTCCAGCTCGTCGAGCGCCTTGTCGTACGGATCCGGGTCGTTGCTGTGCAGTCGGCCGACCGGCAGCTCAGGCTCCTTCTCGGCCAGCCGCAGCACCAGATCGTCCACCTGCGCGTTCGTCTGCGCGACGACCATCAACGGCCGCCCCGCCGCGGCCAGTTCCAGCGCGGCCCGGACGACGAGCGTCGACTTCCCGGCGCCGGGCGGCGAGTCGACGACGACGCCACGGGCATCCCCGTGGACGGTGTCGTCGAGGATGCGGGCGGTCGCGCGCGCCGCCTCGGCGCCCGGATCGAAACCGGTCGTCACAGCAGGTCCTCCGGGGTTACGGCGTCAGGAGATTCGGCGGCGTCGGTGCGAGGCGGACCGCCGTGGGTCCACGGCGTCTCCTCGGGGTCGGGGAGCTTGGGCCCGCCGCGCTGGTCGTGCTCGAACAGCGTCCAGGCGATCCGCTCGCCCTTCTCGGGGACCGAGCCCTCGGCGGGGTCCTTGGACCGTCCCATCCGGTCCAGCAGCCGCAGCACCGCCGAGCCGTCCTCCTCGTACCGCACGAACTCGGCGGACTGGGGCCTGCCGTCCAGCGAGCGGTACACCTTCACGCCCGCGCCCAGACGCGGCCGGTCGTCCGTGTCCACGGTCAGCAGCGGACGCGGCGACGGCCGCTTCGACTCCGACCAGGCCATCGTCACGTCGGTCACCTCCGCCACGAACGCCTCGCCGGACAGCCTGCGCCCGGCCAGCACCAGCGGATCGTCCAGTGCCTCCTGCGCCTCCAGCTGTGCCTGGGCCGTCTCGCGCGCGGCGAGCTTCTGCGCCGCGCTCACCGCGTCGTCGCGGCGCGGCTGCGGTGGCTCGCCCGCGCGCACCCGGTCGCGGTGGCCGGTGAACGACCAGCGGTCACGGGTCCAGCGGTCGGCGACCCGCGCGCCCACCGGCAGCTCCCGCAGCAGATCCACGCCCTGCCACACGGCGTCCCAGGTCGGCCGCATGACGCCCTCCAGCAGCCCGCGGATCTCCCGCTCGGCGGCCGTCAGCCGGCCCAACTGCTCGTCCGCCGCAGCACCGTCCTCGGCGGCGGCGAGCGCCTGGCGCGCCCGGTCGTACCGCTCCATCGCGGGCGCCAGCAGCCTGTTGTCGAACGCAGGGTCCGTGGCGGGACCGGCCGGCGGGCACAGCAACTGCCCGCCCGCGTCCCGCGCCAGCTCGGCGCGCAGGGCCGCCTCCGCGCCCGACTCGCCCTCGGGAGGAGCCGTCCAGGCCAGCAGCGCGCCCAGATGCTGGTCCTCCAGACGGGACTGCCCGGTCGCCCAGTGACGTCCCAGCAGATCCGTCATGGCGAGCAGCAACGACGAGCCGGGCACGCGGGCACGCTCCCCGTAGTGCGTCAGCCAGCGCCCGAGCAGCGGCACGCGCGGTGGCGCGGGATAGGGGGTGTCCGGGTCCTGCTCCGCCGTCCGCCGGAACCGCATCGACCGCCCGAGCAGCCGCACGAACTCGACACCGGCCCGGCTCGGCACGATCAACTGCGGGGCGTCCGCGCACAGTTCGACCTCGACCTTGACCTTCTTGCCGGTCTCCGGATCCGTCTCGCTCCGCTCGGCGGCCTCGACGTCTTCCGCGTACGCGTCGAGATACGGCAGCACCGCATCGGCCAGCTCGGCGAGAAAGGCGAACCGCAGATCCCGGTCCCGCGGCTGCGCGACGGCCAGCAGCCGTGGCGCCTCCCGGTCCGTCCCGACGAGTGCCCCGAGCGGCGCGCCCGCCTCGCCGGCGGTCGTGAGCGGCACGAACACGAGCGGCCGGTCGGAGACATGGCGGTGCCGCACGGTGGCGATCGGCTGCGCCCGCCCCGTCTCGACGGCCTCGAGCCGGGCGAGGGTGGTGATCAGCGACACACGTCCCTCCCCTGCCCCGCCCGCGCATCACCGGGCGGGCACCCGAGGCCGAGGGGCGACCCACCCGCGCCGGAGGCGCTGAGCGCCTCCGCCCGGAGCGCGGCCGCGCGGCGCAGGGCCTCGACCGCCGGGTCCGCCGCGTCACCCGACTCGCCGCGGGCTGCCGCGAGGACCTCGCCGACCGCCGTCAGGCCGCCCAGCTCACCCCGCACCGCGCGCCCCAGCGACTCCACCGCGCCCGCCGTGCGCGCCCGCTCCCGGCAGTGGAAGGCCAGCTCGCAGGCGGCCAGGCACTCGGGGGCGTAGGCCGAGGGGACCGCTTCGACGGAGGCCGTGAGTTCGTCCGCCGAGCAGGTCTCCACGTCGAAGCTCACCCCGTCCGGCAGGGCGGCCGCGATGTCCTCGACGCGGGTCAGACGGGCGAGCTGCCGACGGGTCACCGCGAGCTGCTTGCGTACGTCGACCACGGACGCCGCCGGCAGGTTCGAGAAGTCCTTCGGGCAGACCAGCAGCACCGAGTGCCCGACCTCCGCGCCCTCGGTCAGGGCCGCGACCCGCTCCAGGGCCAGCACGTACACCGCGGCCTGGCGCGCCGCAGCGCCCACCTTCGCCGCGTCCGCCGAACCGTCGACCATCGGGAAGGACTTGATCTCGACGACCGTCCAGCGGCCGTCGGGATGCACCACCACCGCGTCCGGCTCCAGGTACGCCGGCGACCCCGCCACCCCCAGCGCCAGCATCGGGTGGTCGAGCAGCGACCACACCCCCGCCCCGGTCGCCTCCCGCAGAGCCAGTGCCGTACGCGCAGCGCGCCCCTCGGGCCCGGCCGCCGCGAGGTCGGGGACCCGGGCCTCCTGGGGGTCGGCGACGCCGAGCAGCCGCAGCAGCTCCGCACCCCCGTCGGCCTTGACGCGGGCCTCGAAGGCGTTGCCCCGCATGAACGCGAACTGGGACTGGCCGAACGCCGCGGGCGAACCCAGCGCCTGGGCGAGAGCCGCCTTGTCCACCCCGGCCCCGTCCAGCAGCGCGCGCCGCTTGCACCCGGGGTTCGCGGCGAGGGCCGCCAGCGCCCGTGCGTCGAGCGCATGCGGCGCGGCGGACGGGCCGCGCAGCTCAGCGAGTCGCTGCCGGAGTGCTGTCACCGGCGCCTGCGGTGGAGGTCCGCTGTCCAGGGATGTGCTCACCCGCGGAAGTCTCGCATCCGCCACCGACAATCGTGGACGGGTTGTCCCCGGAACCCCGCCCGAAGCGGGCCCGCACCCGGTCCGCGAGCCGCATCGCCGGCCGGGTGAGCAGCAGCCCGGTCCCCATCACCGCGACGCCCCCGACCGCGTCGAGGAAGTAGTGGTTCGCCGTGCCCATGACCACGAGCGCCGTCGCCGTCGGATACGCGACCGCCGCCACCTTCGCGAGCACGCCCCGGCCGTGCAGCCACAGCATCACCCCGCACCACAGCGCCCAGCCGACGTGCAGGCTCGGCATCGCCGCGTACTGGTTGGTCATCCCGCCGAGACCGCGCGGCGCGCTCGCCTCCCCGCCCCACCAGCCGTACGAGCTGAACTGCGCCATCGTGTCGAGGAACCCGTGCCCCGCGTCCAGCAGCCGCGGCGGGCAGGTCGGCATGAGCGTGAAGCCGACGAGCCCGAGCAGGGTGGAGATCATCAGCCAGGTCCGCGCCGCCCGGTAGCGGGCGGGGCGCCGGCGGAACAGCCGGACCAGGATCGCCGGGGTGACCAGGTAGTGGAGCGAGGCGTAGGCGAAGTCGGCGGGTATGCCGAGGCCCGGGGTGTCGCTGAAGAGCCGGTTGAGCGGATGCTCGAAGTCGATACGGAAACGTTCCTCCAGGTGCAGGATGCCCACACCGTGGCCGATCGCGTCCTTCCTGTCCCCGCGCGCGAGCAGCCTGCCGGCCGAGTAGGCGACGTACACCACGACGATCAGCGGCAGTTCGGTCCACCAGCGGAGCGGCCGGCGGAGCGGCTGCGGGGCCGGTCGCGGGTCCGGCTGTCCGGCGGGCCGCCGGTCGGGTCCGTGGTCCGATTCCCGGCGCGGTCGGCGGCTCCTGTGCGCGGTCTGCGGCATCCGGACGCGTCTCCATCGTGTCATCGGTGCGGCCGGCGGCCGGCGATCAACCGTACGGTGTACAGGACGCGACGGGAGGCGCGGGGGTTGCCCGCATGTCACCGCGAGTTCAGGTGGGCGATGATGGAGGTATGGCACCGCGCATATTTCTCGCCCGTCACGGGCAGACGGAATGGTCCTTGCTCGGCAAGCACACGGGGCGGACGGACATCCCCCTCCTGGACGAGGGACGCCGCGGCGCGAAGCTGCTGGGCGAGCGGTTGCACAGGGCCCCCTGGTCGGGGCTCCCGGACGCCGAGATCCGCACCAGCCCGCTCGTACGCGCCTACGAGACCTGCGAGCTCGCCGGATTCGCGGACCGTGCGCAGCCCTGGGACGCGCTGATGGAGTGGGACTACGGGGCGTACGAGGGCATGACCCAGGCCGAGATCCATGCGATCGACCCCGACTGGCTGATCTGGCGCGACGGTGTCCCCGAGGGCGAGACCATGGCGCAGCTCTCCGCCCGCGCCGATGGGATCATCGAGTGGGCGTGCTCGGCCGACCGGGACGTCCTGCTCTTCGCGCACGGGCACATCCTGCGCGTGCTGGGCGCGCGCTGGATCGGCGAGGACGTGTCCTTCGCCGCGCGCATCAAGCTGGATCCGACCAGCCTGTCCGCCCTCGGGCGGGCGTACGGGGCTCCCGCCATCGACCGCTGGAACGACACGGGGCATCTGGGTACGTGACCCACCTGGTGATACCTGGGTACGTGACCCGCCCGGGTTCGAGACGCCCGGGTTCGTGACCCCCGCCTACCGGGGAAGTGCCGCCCTCGTCCTGGCCGTCTGCGCGTAGCGGTCCAGGAAGTCGGACACGCCCGCCGCCCGGCGCCGCGGGGTCAGCACGCGGGCCGTCTCCGCGAGCATCGCGTGGATGCGGGAGGACTGGACGTCGCCGAGCAGGTCGAGGACCTGACCGGCCGCCGCCGCGGCTTCCGCGGGCGCACCCGCGCGGGCGAGGTCGGCGGCGAGCTGGGCGCGGTAGAGGGCGAGGTTGCGGGCGAAGTGCGGGTCCTGGAGGGCCGCCGCGCGATGGGAGTGGCGGGCCGCGCGGGCCCACTCGCCCAGCGTCGACCAGCACTGGGCCTCGAGCGCATGGAGTTCGGGCTCGCCGAAGAAGGACATCCACTCGGGGTCCGCGTCCGAGGGCCCCCGGTCGAAGAGCGTGTGGGCCCGGGACAGCGCCTGCTCGCACCCGGCCCGGTCGCCGAGTCCCGCCCAGGCACCCGCCTCCCGCAGGTTCAGCAGCGCCAGCAGCCGCGCCGACGCCAGTTGTCCGGCCGCGCGCTGCCCGGCCTGAGCGGCCCGTACCGCCTCCCGGTACCGGCCGGCGTCCCTGGCCAGGAAGGACGTGTTGCAGAAGGCGTGCGCCTCCAGGGCCGGGTCACCGGCGACGCGGGCGGTCGCCAGGGCCTCCGCGTAGTGCGAGCGGGCCTCGTCCTTGCGGCCCGAGTCATGGGCCAGCCAGCCGACCGAGATGGCGAGCTCGCCCGCGCCGGAGGCCAGCCGGTCGGCGGTCGAGCCACGCGTGGTCGTGCCCGCGTCGAGCAGCGCGTACGCGGTACGCAGGGGCTGGGCGGCGCGCTGGTAGAGCCCTTCCGCGCCGTGGCGGTCGTCGAGCAGCCGGATCTGGCGCACCGCCTCCTCGACGGCGCTCACCTCGGACTCGCCGATCCGCGGCCGGGGCAGGCCGGCACGGAGCCCGTCGGTGCGGAGCGCTTCGGTACCCGGCAGGGAGCCGAAGCCCAGGGATGCGGCCGCCACGGTGACGGTGCCGCTGGTCATGAATGCGCGACGTAGCACGTCGCTCTCCTCGTTGCTGTAGGTGCTGTTGCTGCTGTCGGAGCCGATGGGGTCGGTCGTGCCGGGGGAGCCGGGGGTCCCGTGGGGGCCGATGGTGCTCGCGGGGCCGCCGTCCGTGATCCGCGCGCCCCGGCCCCGTACCGTCTCGCGGGCCGAGAACCCCAGGTCCGCAAGGGCCGAGCCGGGGAACATGTGCAGGAAGACCCGCTCGTAGGCGTAGTTGGGGCACCGGATCTCGCCGGCCTCCACGCGCCCGATGTAGCGGGCGTCGCAGGCGACCTGCTCGCCGATCTCCCGGGCGGCCCTGCGCACGAGAGCCGCGAACTCCCCCGGCGAGCGCTGTCCGCGCAGCCGCCGGAACGCGAGGTTGGGAACTGCCCGTGACGCCGCCATGGCCGAGCCCTCTCCTGTACTGCCGGCGCCTTCTCCGGTACTGAGATTTCCTTGCTCCGGCGGGGCAAGAACGTACCTGCTGTGACGAGCCGGGTACGCAGGGTTTAGCTACAAACGGGATATCTCACCCACGATCCGCCATGAACTGCCATCCTTTGCGGCGGCGTGCCGCCGTAGCCCTTGACGCGGACGGGCGTTGAACCATGCGGGGACACGGAACGTGTTCCCACTCGGCGAGGAGGCGTCCCTTGTTGGAGGTCGGCATGGAGACCAGCAGTGGCTCGCGGACGAGCGCGACGAGCGCTCAGCACCTGCCCACCGAGGAGTACAGCGCGGCACCGGGCCCGGCGCGCCCGGGCACCGAGGAGGCCGGCGAGCACTCCGTGCCCTGCGACCTGGTGACCGTTCCGGCCCGCCAGGGCCTGGAGGCGGTCGACATCCTGCGCCGCGGCGGTTCCCCGGCCGTCGGCCCCGTACTCCACGACGGCAGCTGCGACACCCTCGGCTTCCTGGTGCCGCCCGGCACCGCGGCCGGCTGGGACATGCCGGGCAGCGCCTGTACGCAGACGTCGGGCCGCGGACTGCGCATCCCGGCGGAGCCCCCTGTCTCCGGCAGCGGCTGGCTGCTGCCTCCCGGCGACACCGGGCCCGTGACCGATCCGGCCGTGCTCCGGGAGGCCCTCGGCGAGGCCGCCCGCATGATCGAGGCCGCCGACAGCATCTAGGTGTGCTGTCCGGGCACGCCCCACCGCCCACCGCCCGCAGCGCGGACGGGCCCGGGGCGGCGCCACCGATAATGAGCAGGTGGCAAGGAAGAAGCAGCGCGGTCGCACGGCGGCTCCCGAGACCGTCGCCGAGACCGTGGACGGCGGGCTCGCCGAGCTCATACCCGACCGTGAGCGCCCCCGCGGCTGGACGCTGGTCATCGACGGCGCCCCCCAGTCCCATATCGACCTCGACGACCCCGCCCTGCTCACCTTCGAGTACCAGCGCCGCCTCGGCCATGTCATCGACCTCGCCGCGCCCGCCGGGCGGCCCGTGAACGCCCTCCACCTCGGCGGCGGCGGCTTCACCCTCGCGCGGTACACCGCCGCCACCCGTCCGCGCTCGACGCAGCAGATCGTCGAGGTCGACGGACCCCTCGTCCAGTTCGTCCGGGCCCACCTCCCGCTCGACCCGAACGCACGGATCCGGGTCAGGTCGGCGGACGCCCGCGCAGGGCTCGGCAAGCTGCCCGACGGCTGGGCCGATCTCGTCATCGCGGACGTCTTCAGCGGCGCGCGCACGCCCGCCCACCTCACCAGTGCGGAGTTCCTCGCCGAGGTGCGCCGGGTACTGAAGCCCGGCGGGCACTACGCCGCGAACCTCGCCGACGGTCCACCGCTCGCCCATCTGCGCGGCCAGATCGCGACCGCGGCCACCGTCTTTCCCGAGCTCGCGCTGGCGGCCGACCCGACCGTGCTGCGCGGCCGCCGCTTCGGCAACGCCGTACTGCTCGCCTCCGACCTGCCGCTGCCCGTCGCCGAACTGACCCGCAGGGTCGCGGGCGACCCCCACGCGGGCCGGGTCGAACACGGAAGGGCGCTGGCCGACTTCACCGGTGGCGCGGCCGTGGTCACCGACGCGAGCGCCAGGCCGTCGCCCGTACCGCCGCCGTCGGTGTTCCGCTAGGGAGCGGGCCTGGGGGGAGCCCGGCAAGATCCACCGGACACCCCCAGGGCCGCTCCCTTGGGTCGGGGCCCTGCGCCCGGAGCGTCAGCGCTCCTCGATCTCGACCCGCGGAGCCGTGTCGTGCCAGGTGCAGAACACGTCGATCTCCCGGCTGCCCTGCGAGAACGTCACGCGGATGTACGTGGGCTGCTTCCAGACCTGCATCGTCCAGCCGGAGGCCGGGGTCGCCGAGACCAGCTCCGCCGAGGCGGGCCCGATGTCGTAGGCGACCCGGCCGCCCTCGACCGTGTAGCTCTTCACATTCCCCGAAGGGGTGGGCGAGGACGGCGGCTTGGCCGTGGACGGCTTGTCGCCCGGCTTTTCGGCCGGTGAGGACGTCGAAGGCTCAGGGGTGTTGCCCGGCTTCGCACCGGAGGACGGGGAGGGCGACGGCGACTTGGGGTGCTGCGTCGACGACGACTGGGGCAGGCCGGCCTGCGTGGTGCGGTCGTCGGTCGTGATCGGCAGGGCTCGGGGCCGGTCGTACGCCGTCCCCGCCATCACCGTGTGCACACCCCACCAGGAGAGCGTGACCGCCGCGCCCGTGGCGAGCGACCACGCCATGGCGTGTACGAGTCCTCTCCGCATCCGGGCCATACTGCCCTACGCCCGCGCCCATGTCCCGAGGGGGACTCCGTTCCATCGAATGGCGTACGGTGCCGCCCATGGCAAGTGTGCTCGTGGTCGAGGACGACCAGTTCGTGCGCTCCGCCCTCATCAGGCACTTGACCGAGGCTTCCCACACCGTACGGAGCGTCGGGACGGCCCTGGAGGCGCTGCGCGAAGTGGCCCATTTCCGGTTCGACGTGGTGATCCTGGACCTCGGGCTGCCCGACCTGGACGGGGCCGAGGCGCTGAAGATGCTGCGCGGCATCACCGACGTTCCGGTGATCATCGCGACGGCGCGCGACGACGAGACGGAGATCGTGCGGCTGCTCAACGACGGCGCCGACGACTACCTCACCAAGCCGTTCTCGGTGGAGCATCTGTCCGCGCGGATGGCGGCCGTGCTGCGGCGCTCGCGGGCGGCCGCCGGCGAGGCGCCGCCGAGCAGGGTGATCCAGGTCGGCGGCCTGTCGATCGATCCGCTGCGCCGGCAGGCCGAACTCGACGGGGCCCGGCTCGATCTGACCCGCCGTGAGTTCGATCTGCTCGCCTTCCTGGCCGGGAGGCCGGGGGTCGTCGTACCGCGCAAGGAACTGCTCGCCGAGGTGTGGCAGCAGTCGTACGGCGACGACCAGACCATCGATGTGCATCTGTCCTGGCTGAGAAGGAAATTGGGGGAGACGGCCGCTCGCCCCCGTTATCTGCACACCCTTCGCGGGGTGGGAGTGAAGCTGGAGCCGCCGCAGTGAGATGGGCGCTGGTCAAGGTGTCCCTGGCGGTCACGGCCATGGTCGTGATCGCCTTCGCGATACCGCTCGGACTCGTCATCCAGGAGATGGCCAGGGACCGGGCCTTCTCCAACGCCGAGCGGCAGGCCGCCGCCATCGGCCCCACGCTGTCCATCACCACCGACCGCGACCAGCTGGAGCGGGCCGTCGCCTCGACCCAGGCGGGCGCGGCCGGGCGGATGGCGCTCCACATACCCGCGTCGGACGAGACCGGTGGCCAGGAGCCGGCGATCGGCACGCGGCGGGCGGCCGTACGGGATATCGCCACCACCGAGCAGATGGGCCGCGCCTCCATCACCGAGGTCACCGGCGGCTCGGCGCTGCTGCAGCCGACCGCGCTCAGCTCCGGGAAGATCGCGGTCGTCGAGGTATTCGTACCGGAGGACGAGGTCAGCAACGGTGTGACCACCGCCTGGCTGGTCCTCGGGGTGGTCGGCGTGGCGCTGATCGTCGGCTCGGTCGCGGTCGCCGACCGGCTGGGCGTACGGATGGTGCAGCCGGCCCAGCGGCTCGCGGGCGCCGCACACGACCTGGGCGAGGGCAGGCTCGGGGCGCGCGTCCCGGAGGAGGGGCCCACCGAACTGCGGTCCGCCGCGGTCGCGTTCAACGCGATGGCCGACCAGGTGGTGCAGCTGCTCGCCAACGAACGGGAGCTCGCCGCCGACCTGTCGCACCGGCTGCGCACACCGCTGACCGTGCTCCGGCTGAACGCCGCCTCGCTGGGCACGGGCCCCGCGGCCGATCAGACCAGGGCCGCCGTCGAGCAGCTGGAGCGTGAGGTCGACACGATCATCCGTACGGCGCGGGAGGCCAAGCCGCAGACGCAGGCCACGGGTCCCGGCGCCGGCTGCGACGTCTCCGAAGTCGTACGCGAGCGCATGGTGTTCTGGTCGGCGCTCGCCGAGGACGAGGGACGCAAGGTGCGCCTCGCGGGCGTGGACCGTACCGTACGCATCCCCGTCGCCCGGCCCGAACTGGCCGCCGCGCTGGATGCGTTGCTCGGCAACGTCTTCCGCCACACCCCGGAGGGCACGGCCTTCTCCGTGGACGTGCACAACGGCGACGACGCCGTGATCGTGCTCGTGTCGGACGCGGGGCCCGGTATCGCGGACCCGGAGGCGGCGCTCGTGCGGGGCAACAGCGGGCACAGGGACGGCTCGACGGGACTCGGCCTCGACATCGTGCGGCGGGTCGCGGAGTCGACCGGCGGCGACGTGCGCATCGGGCACTCGGTGCTCGGCGGCACGGAGGTCCGGATCTGGATCGGTCTCGGCGGGGCGGCGCACGGTCCGGTGCAGCGGCGGCTGGGCAGCAGGGCGGGGCGGCGCAGGCGCAGAGGTCTCAACCATTAATCGCCACCCATGCCGCCCTTAAGCGCACCCTAAGAACCTCAACCGCTGTCCGGCTCGGGGGAATTGTCCGTTCCGCTGCCGCTAGCGTGCTGCCGCACCCCACCCCCGTTACACAGAGGCAGGCACGCGATGGGCAGCAGCAGCACGCACCGGCGCAGGGCGAGCGGCAGGACGAAGGCGATCGGCGCGGTCGTGGCCGCGGCGGTCATCGGCGGCGTGGCGTTCGCACTCACCGGCACGGCGCAGGCCGCCGCGGTCGGTGCCGCGTACACCAGGACCAGCTCCTGGGACAGCGGCTACACCGGCCAGTACGTCATCACGAACGACACCGGCACGGCCCGGTCGGGCTGGACCCTCGAGTTCGACCTGCCGGCCGGCACAAAGATCGGCTCCCTCTGGAACGGCGAGCACACCGTCCAGGGGCAGCACGTCACCGTGAAGCCCGCGAGCTGGAACAAGGAGCTGGCGCCCGGCGCGTCCGTCACCGTCGGATTCGTGACCTCGGCGAGCGGCCGGGCGGGCGACCCGTCCGGCTGCCGCATCAACGAGATCGCCTGCTCGGTCGACGAGGGCGCGACGCCGCAGCCCAGCGGCCGCCCCACCGAGCAGCCCACGCCCGCCCCGACCGCCCCGACGACTCCGCCCAGCCCGACCGGCACGCCGACGCAGACGGTGACGCCGACCCCGGTGCCGACCGCGACCGCCACCTCTCCGGCGGCCGGCGGCGCGAAGTTCGCGCCGTACATCGACACCTCGCTCTACCCGGCGTACGACATGCTCGACACCGCCGCCAGGACCGGGGTGAAGGACTTCACCCTCGCCTTCATCACCTCCGGCGGCAGCTGCGCCCCGCTCTGGGGCGGTGTCACGGGCCTTGCCGACGACAAGGTCGCGGCGCAGATATCCGCCCTGCGTGCCAAGGGCGGGGACGTCCGGGTCTCCTTCGGCGGTGCGGCGGGCCACGAGCTGGCCCTCAACTGTTCGTCGGCGGGTGAGCTGGCGAAGGCGTACGGCAAGGTCATCGACCAGTACAAGCTCACGAAGGTCGACTTCGACATCGAGGGCGCGGCCCTCCCGGACACCGCCGCCAACACCCGCCGCTCGCAGGCCATCGCGCAGCTCCAGAAGGAGCACCCCGGGCTGGACGTCTCCTTCACCCTGCCGGTGATGCCGGAGGGCCTCACGCAGCCCGGTGTCGATCTGCTCGCGGACGCGAAGAAGAACGGCGTCAGGACCGACGCCGTCAACATCATGGCGATGGACTACGGGCCGGCGTACAGCGGCGACATGGGTACGTACGCGATCCAGGCCGCCACCGCGACGCAGGCGCAGATCAAGGGTGTGCTCGGGCTCTCGGACGCGGCCGCCTGGAAGGCAGTCGCCGTCACCCCGATGATCGGCGTCAACGACGTGACGAGCGAGATCTTCAAGGTCGACGACGCGACCCAGCTGGTCGACTTCGCCAGGTCGAAGGGGATCGGGTGGCTGGCCATGTGGTCCTCGACCCGTGACAAGCAGTGCGCGGAGGGTGCCGTCAACCGCGCCGACGCGACCTGCAGCTCGATCCTCCAGGAGCCGCTGGCCTTCACCAAGGCGTTCGCCGCCTACAAGTAGCCACCGCACGGAAACCAGCCACTACCCGCCCCCACACAGCGTGCCCCGGCCGGACCGCCCCCCACCCGGCCGGGGCACGCGTCATGCACCGGGCAGCACACCGGTCCTGGCCAGCTGCCCGTACCAGTGGGCGCTGGACTTCGGGGTGCGGGCCTGCGTGTCGTAGTCGACGTACACGGCGCCGAAGCGCTTCGCATAGCCGTACGCCCACTCGAAGTTGTCCATCAGGGACCAGAGGAAGTAGCCGCGGACGTCGGCCCCGTCGGCGATCGCCCGGTGGACGGCGGAGAGGTGGCCGTGCAGATAGCGGATCCGCTCGGGGTCGTGGACGCTGCCGTCCGCCGCGGGCTTATCGGGGTAGGCCGCCCCGTTCTCGGTGATCATCAGCGGCAGCCCCGGAGCTTCGCGCGTGTAGCGCAGCAGCAGGTCGTACAGCCCGGTCGGGTCGATGGACCAGCCCATTTCCGTGACGTCGCCGGGCGGCTGGTGGAATGCGACCGAGTCCGCGCCGGGCCACGGGGAGTGCTCGCTCGCGCCGTGACCGTCGTTCCGCTCCGGCGGCCGACCGTCACTGTCAGTGACGCTTGATACAACGGCGGGTGAGTAGTAGTTGATTCCGAGCGAGTCCAGGGGGTGCCGGATGACGGCCGTATCGTCGCCGTGGACGAACGACCAGTCGGTGAGACGTGCGGTGTCCGCGAGGAGGTCCTCGGGGTACGAGCCGTGGAGCATCGGATCGCTGAAGATCCTGTTGGCCAGCGCGTCGATCCTGCGCGCCGCGTCCAGGTCCGCGTCCGACTGCGTGCGGGCCCTGACCGCGCTGGGGTTGAGGCTCACGGACAGCTGGGCCCGGGCGGGCAGGGCGGTGCGCAGGGCCTGGGCGGCAAGACCGTGGCCCAGGTTGAGGTGGTGGGCGGCGCGCAGCGCGGCCACCGGGTCGGTGCGGCCCGGGGCGTGCACACCGGAGCCGTATCCGAGGAAGGCGCTGCACCAGGGCTCGTTGAGGGTGGTCCACCGCTCGACCCGGTCGCCCACCGCCTCGGCGACGATACGGGCGTAGTCGGCGAAGCGGCTCGCGGTGTCCCGCTCGGGCCAGCCGCCCGCGGTCTCCAGCTCCTGCGGCAGATCCCAGTGGTAGAGGGTGAGCACAGGCCTGATGCCGTGCTCCAGCAGGTCGTCGACGAGGGCCCGGTAGAAGTCGAGTCCGCGCTGGACGGCGGGACCGCGGCCGGTGGGCTGGACACGCGGCCAGGAGACCGAGAAGCGGTACGCGTTGACACCGAGGTCCGCCATGAGCCGGACGTCCTCGGCGCGGCGGTGGAAGTGGTCGACGGCGACGTCTCCCGTGTCCCCGTTCTCCACCTTGCCGGGGGTGTGGCTGAAGGTGTCCCAGATCGACGGCGTACGGCCGCCCTCCCGTACGGCGCCCTCGATCTGGTACGCGGCGGTCGCGGCGCCCCACAGGAAGCCGGGCGGGAAGCTGACGGACTCGGACATGGAGGAGCTCCCAACAAGTGCGTAGGAACAGAAAGGTGAGGCAACGACAGTCGTCAGCCCTTGACCGCGCCCTGCATGATGCCGCCGACGATCTGCTTGCCGAAGATCACGAAGGCGATCAGCAGCGGCAGCGTGCCGAGCAGCGCACCCGCCATGATCACCGACTGGTCGGGGATGTAGCCGCGGCCGAGCCCGGTCAGCGCCACCTGCACGGTGGGGCTGCCGGTCTGGGTCAGCGCGATGATCGGCCAGAAGAAGTCGTTCCAGGCCATCACGAAGGTCAGCATGCCGAGGACCGCCATCGCGGGCCGTGCGGCAGGGAAGACCACGTGCCACACCACGCGCCAGCTGCTCGCGCCGTCCACCCGGGCCGCCTCGATCAGCTCGGACGGCAGCGCCTCGCTCAGGTACTGCCGCATGAAGAACACGCCGAAGGCGCTGACGAGGGTCGGGAGGATCACGGACTGCAGCTGGTCGGTCCAGGACAGCTCGGCGATCAGCATGTACAGCGGTACGACGCTGAGCTGCGGCGGCACCATCATCGTGCCGATCACGAGGAGCAGCAGGAGGTTCTTGAAGCGGAACCGGAGTTTGGCGAAGGCGAATCCGGCGAGCGTGGAGAAGACCACCGTCCCCGCCGCCACCGAGCCCGCGACGACGGTGGTGTTGAGGAGCGCCGTGCCCATGTTGGCGTCGGTCCAGGCGATCTCCAGGTTCTTGAAGAGATTTCCGCCGAACCAGAAAGGCGGGGGAGTCTGCGCGAGCCGGGTGTTGTTGCGGGACGCCGCGATCGCCGTCCACACCAGGGGGAACAGCGAGCCGATGGTGAAGATCACCAGTATCGCGTAGGTGATCCGTCCGCCGTGCAGCTGCCGTCCGGCGCCGCGTCGCGTCCGCTCCGCCACCGGCTGCTCCGCCGTCGGCTGCTTCGTCGCCGGAACAGCCGGCCGTTTCGTCGTCAGCACATCAGCCCCCTACACGCTCTTGCGGAGCCGGCGCACGAGCAGCCAGTTCACCGCGCCGATCACCAGCAGGATCAGGAACATCGTCCAGGCGATCGCCGAGGCCCGGCCGAGATGGAGATTCACCCAGCCCTGCTCGTACAGATAGAGCCCGAGCGTCTGGAACTGGTGGTCCGCGCCGCCCGTCGCGCCCGCGCTCCCGTTGAAGAGCAGCGGCTCGCCGAAGAGCTGGGTCGCGCCGATCGTCGACACGACACAGGTGAAGAGGATGGTCGGCCGCAGCGAGGGGATTGTGACATGGACGAACTGCTGCCAGCGCGAGGCCCCGTCCAGTGCGGCGGACTCGTACAGGTCGTTGGGGATGGCCTGCATCGCCGCCAGATAGATCAGCGCGTTGTAGCCGGTCCAGCGCCAGATGACGATCGTCGAGACCGCGATCTGCGAGGTCCATGTGCCGTTCTGCCAGTCGACGGGGTCGACCCCCACCGTCCCCAGCGCCCAGTTGATCATTCCGTAGTCGCGGCCGAAGAGCAGCACGAAGACGAGCGTCGCCGCGGCCACCGACGTGGCGTACGGGGTCAGGGCGGCCACCCGGAAGAACATGGAGGCGCGCAGCCGGTAGTTGAGCAGATGCGCGATGCCGAGCGCCATGAGCAGCTGCGGGACGGTGGATATCAGCCCGATGGTGACCGTGTTCTGCAGCGCGTTCCAGAAGAACTCGTCCTCCAGCAGCCGGGAGAAGTTGCGCAGCCCCACCCACTCCATGTCGTTCGGCGCCGTGAGCTCCACCCGGTGCAGCGAGGCCCAGCCGGTGTAGAGCAGCGGGAAGAGCCCGAAGGCGGCGAAGAACACGAAGAACGGTGCGACGAAGGCGTACGGGCTCCACCGCACGTCCCGCCGGTACCAGCGGCTGCGCCGCGCGCGGCGCCGTTCGGCCGCGGCGGTGTCGTCCTTCGTCGGTCGCGCCGGGGCCGCGCCCTCCTCCCCCGGGGAGGGCGCGGCGGCTGTGGCGTCCTGTGCCATTCCGGTCAAGGATCCGGTCCCTGTCACTGGTCCAGCGCGTTGTCGATGGCCTTCACCGCGGCGTCCCAGCCCTCCTCGGGGGACTTGCCCTTCTGGTCGACCTGGAGCATGCCGATGTCCCCCAGGTTCTGGGCGATGACCAGGTCCTTCGGGCCGACGATGGTGACCGGGATGCCCTCGGCGGCCTTCGAGAAGATCTCGCCGATCGGGGCGCCTCCGAAGTACTCGTGCTTGGCGCCGGACACGGCGGGCAGCGCGTACGCGGCGGACGCGCTCGGGAAGCTGCCGCGCTTCTCGAAGAGCTTCGCCTGCTGCTCCGGAGCGGTCAGCCAGGCAGCGAGCTTCGCCGCCTCGGTCTTGTTCTTGGCCGCCTCGGGGACGATCAGGAACGAGCCGCCCCAGTTGCTGGGCTTCGGGGCCTGGGCGACGGCCCACTTGTCCTTGCCGGCAGCCCCCGCCTTGTCCTGGATGTAGCCGAGCATCCAGGCCGGGCAGGAGACCGTGGCGAAGGTCCCGTTGGCGTAGCCCTGGTCCCAGGCGGGCGTGAACTGCTGGAGTTTGCCGGTCAGTCCTTCGGTCGCGAAGGCGGCGGCGATGTCCCAGGCCTCCTTCACGGCCGGGTTGGTCTTGTAGATGATCTTGCCGTTCTCGTCGTAGAACCGCTTGGCGCTGCTGCCGGTGATCGCGTTCATCACGCCGGTCGCGGAGTCCACGAAGGCCGTGCCCTTGGGCGCCTTCGCCTTGAACTGCTTTCCTGCGTCGAGGTACTTGTTCCAGTCGCCCGCCCAGAGCTTGCCGACGGCCTCGGGGTCGGTGGGCAGCCCGGCCTTGGCGAAGAGGTCCTTGCGGTAGCAGATGCCCTGCGGACCGATGTCCGTGCCGAGACCGACCGTCTTGCCTTCCTCGGTCGTGGCCTGCGCCCACTTCCAGGGCAGGAAGCTCTCCTTGCTGACCCCCTCCACCTTGCCCAGGTCGACGAGCTTGCCGGCCTGTGTCGAGGTGATCTCGGCGATGTTGTTGACCTCGACGGCCTGGATGTCGGCGAGTCCGCTGCCGCTGCCCAGGTGGGTGAGCAGCTGCGGGTAGTAGTTCTCGTTGCGCTCGATCGAGGTCTGCTCGATGACGATGTCCTTGTGGAGCTTCATGTACTCGTCGTAGAGCCCGGCCTCCTTGAGCCCGAAGGCGCCGAACACTCCCACCGTGATCGTGGTCTTGCCCTTGCCGTCGCCCCCGCCCTTCGAACTGCCGCCGGCGGGTTCGTCGCTGTCCTCGGCACAGCCGGCCAGCAGCCCGGCGCCGAGCGCCGCGACGACCGCGAGGATTACGGTCCTGCGCATTGCGTCCTCCTTGTGCCCTGACGTGCCGACCCCCCGGCCAACTGACGTGCTGCGCCCGTTCGGTGGAGCATGCGGCTCGGGCGGGGAACGTGCGGGTTCTGTATGAGTGAGGTACGGTGGGAGCGCTCCCATACGTGATGTGTTGAAGGGTCGCGGCTCCCGGGAGGGGTGTCAAGGCACTCGACAGGTTATGTTCTCGGCCAGGGGGACCCAGGGGAGGCGGACATGGTGGATCGCCGGAAGACCGGTGTGCGGGCGGGCGCCCCGGGCGCCAGGTCCGGAGACAGGAGCGGGCACAGGCCGACCCTCGAAGAGGTCGCCGCACACGCCGGGGTCGGCCGCGGCACGGTCTCCCGGGTGATCAACGGATCGCCCCGGGTGAGCGACGCGACCCGGGCCGCCGTCGAGGCGGCGGTCGCCGAGCTCGGTTACGTACCCAACCGCGCGGCCCGCGCGCTCGCGGCCAATCGCACCGACGCCATCGCCCTCGTCGTGCCGGAGCCCGAGGCGCGGTTCTTCGCCGAGCCGTACTTCTCCGACATCGTGCGGGGTGTCGGAGCGGCCCTCGCCGACACCGACCTGCAGCTGCTGCTGACCTTCGCCGGCTCGGACCGGGAGCGCCGCAGGCTCGCCCAGTACCTGGCCGCGGACCGCGTCGACGGCGTCCTGCTGGTGTCCGTGCACGCCGACGACCCGCTGCCCGACCTGCTGGAGCAGCTCACGATCCCGGCCGTCATCAGCGGCCGACGCTCCGCGGACGAACCGCTCGCCGCCGTCGACTCCGACAACACCGAAGGCGCCCGCGCGGCCGTCGGCCATCTGGTGTCCCGTGGCCGCCGCACCATCGCGACGATCACCGGCCGCCTCGATGTGTACGGTGCCCAGTGCCGCCTGGACGGCTACCGCGAGGCCGTCGACGCGGCGGGCCTTCCCTCCGACGAGCGGCTGATCGCGCCCGCCGACTTCACCGAGGAGGGCGGCCGCCGCGCCATGCGGGCCCTCCTGGAGCGCCGCCCGGATCTGGACGCGGTCTTTGCCGCCTCCGACGTCATGGCCGCCGGCGCCCGCCAGGTGCTGCGCGAGGCGGGCCGCCGCATCCCGGACGACGTGGCCCTGATCGGCTTCGACGACTCGGCGGTGGCCCGCCACATGGACCCGGCCCTCACCAGCGTGCGCCAGCCGATCGAGGAGATGGGCCGCACGATGGCCGGCCTGCTGATCCAGCAGATCGCCGCCCGCGGCACCGCGGACCGTCCGCAGATGGTGCTCCCCACGGAACTGGTGGTCCGCGACTCGTCCTGACTCCGGGGCCCGACGGCGGCCGACGGTGGTGAACGGGCCAAAGGGTTGCGGCATGACGAAGGGCCGGCCTGTTCTCACAGGCCGGCCCTTGATCAATCAGGGTGAGTGACGGGACTCGAACCCGCGGCATCCTGGACCACAACCAGGTGCTCTACCAGCTGAGCTACACCCACCACGACCGGTCCCTTTTCCGACCGGCCGAGAAAAAGTGTACAGGGTCCGGGAGGGTGCTCGCGCCCGCGTTTACGTCCACGTGGCGGGACCCGCGTACGAGCGGTCGCGGCTACTCCGTCGTGACCTCCGCCGGGACGACGTGACGGGCCGCGATCTTCTTCGCGGTGTCCGAGTCGGGGCCGGGCTGCGGGACGAAGATCGCCTCGCGGTAGTAGCGCAGCTCGGCGATGGATTCACGGATGTCGGCGAGGGCCCGGTGGTTGCCGTTCTTCTCCGGACTGTTGAAGTACGCCCTCGGGTACCAGCGGCGGGCCAGCTCCTTGACCGAGGAGACATCGACGATCCGGTAGTGGAGATACTCCTCCACCTTCGGCATGTCGCGCAGCAGGAAGCCGCGGTCGGTGCCGACCGAGTTCCCGCACAGCGGCGCCTTGCCCGGCTCCTTGACGTGTTCGCGTACGTACGCGAGGACCTGCTCCTCGGCGTCCGCCAGCGTCGTGCCGGTCGCGAGCTCGTCGAGGAGGCCCGAGGCGGTGTGCATCTGCCGCACCACCTCGGGCATGGTCTCGAGGGCCGCGTCGGGAGGGCGGATCACGATGTCCACCCCTTCACCGAGCACGTTCAGTTCCGAGTCGGTGACCAGTGCGGCCACCTCGATGAGTGCGTCGTCGGTCAGCGAGAGCCCGGTCATCTCGCAGTCGATCCACACCATGCGATCGTTCATGCGTCCTACCTTAGGCCGACCGGCGTGCGGTGGGCGGCGTCGCGTACGCCCGATCGCCGGTCGGCCCGGGCCGGAACATGGGCCAGGGCCCGGACCCGTCCCGCGGACCGGTCCCCGCCCGTCCTCCCGATCACTCGTCAGGGCGCACTCCGCTGGCCCGGGAGCGCCGGACGTCCGGGGGCGTATGCGTCGGAGCTGGGCTTGCCCGCCTCCGGCAGGCCGCCCGGGGCCGTCGCGGTCGCGGGGCGCCGCACCTGCGGACCCGAGGCCTGTGGCGGCACGACGGCCTCCACCGCCGGCGCCGGCACGGCGGACTCGCCCTGCGGGCGTCTGGCCCGGTACGCGGCCCGGTACGCGGCCGGGGACGAGCCGAGCTGGCGCCGGAAGTGGCCGCGCAGCGCCACCGGCGAGCGGAAGCCGCAGCGGCCCGCGACCTCGTCCACCGAGTAGTCGGACGTCTCGAGCAGCCGCTGTGCCTGCAGCACCCGCTGGGTGATCAGCCACTGCAGGGGAGCGCTGCCGGTGAGCGAGCGGAACCTGCGGTCGAAGGTCCGCCTGCTCATGTACGCGCGCGCGGCCAGCGTCTCCACGTCGAACTGCTCGTGGAGGTGCTCCAGGGCCCAGGCCACGACCTCGGCGAGCGGGTCGGAGCCGATCTCCTCCGGTAAAGACCTGTCGAGGTAGCGCTCCTGCCCGCCACTGCGCCGCGGCGGTACGACGAGCCTGCGGGCCAGCGCCCCGGCGGCCTCCGCGCCGTGGTCCGTCCGCACGATGTGCAGACAGAGATCGATTCCGGCCGCGGTACCGGCGGACGTGAGGACGTCGCCGTCGTCCACGAAGAGCTCGCGCGGATCGACGTGCACCGACGGATAGCGCTTGGCCAGCGTCGGTGCGTACATCCAGTGCGTGGTCGCCGGGCGGCCGTCCAGCAGTCCCGCGGCGGCCAGCACGAACGCCCCGGTGCACAGCCCCACGATCCGCGCGCCCTCCTCGTGGGCGCGGCGCAGCGCGTCGAGCGCCTCCGGCGGTGGCGGTGACGTGATGGACCGCCAGGCCGGCACGACGACGGTGCCTGCCCTGCCGATCGCCTCCAGCCCGTACGGCGCGGTGAGTTCGAGTCCCCCTGTGGTCCGCAGGGGTCCTTCCTCACCGCCGCACACGAGCAGCCGGTAGCGGGGAACTCCGGCGTCCTGGCGGTCGATTCCGAACACCGAGAGCGGGATGGAACTCTCGAAGATGGGGCCGCCGCTGAACAGCAGCACCGCGACGACCTCACGGCGGCGGCGCCCGGAAAGTTTCCGCGCGACCTCCGGTGCGGCGGAGTCCTGACTCATGACGCTAAGCCCCCCTCGGTGTTCGCGTCTCCCCGTTCGTTTCGGGCCTGTCGCTCCTGCACGTTTCCCCTCGGTTCTGCACGAGTCCCCAGCCTTCGATACTCATGATCGAATCTACTGCGTCCCGTGGTGCCGGCGTGACAAGTTCGGAAACCGGCACATTGTCGACAAGGCAACTTGGCGCGAAGCATTCGATCACGAAGCGTTCCACTCGCGGGCCCTGCAGGGAAGTGCGTCTCGCGTGCATGGCCCGTCCCCGTAGGGTGCGAGCGACCGCGTCGGTCCTTTCTTGCCTGGTGACAAGGGGGTTGACGGGCTGTTCGGGCAAGGACCGGCCGCAGGCGGGAAGTTGGCTGAAAATAGACGGGTGCGTGCGTACGAAACCATCAGGCTCTCGGTGCGTTCCGTCCGCGCCGGCCTCCGCCCCTGTGCGCCCTCGCGCGAACGGGCAGTGCCGCGGCCCGTTCCGAGCGGCGCAGCAGGACCCGGCAGACGGCGGTCACGGCCGCGAGTCCGAGTGCCGCTGCCGCGGCCCCGCCCACGGATGTGCCGTACGCCACGAGCACGACGGGGACGAGGAGACAGCTGAAGGCCCCCCAGCGGACCACGTCGTCCGCGGAGTCGGCGCGGACGCCCGCCCCGGGGCCCGGGGTGCACTCCGGAGGCGTGTGCGGAAGGTGCGGATCCGGTCGCCGCTCCTGGCGTTGCTCCGGGTGCGGCGACCCGTGCCGGCCGTCCACCTGCGTCGGCGTCGGGACGGAGGCGCGGGCGGCCGGTGATGCGGGCACGGAGAACTCCTGGCAGTGGTGGGGTGACCGTGTACCAACGAGGAACGGAGTGCTCCGGTCACTGCGCCCGCGACGCGCGTCGGGGCGGGCCGCACGGCCCGCGGCGCCGGCGGCCGCCGAAGCCTGTATGGGACAGGCGCCATTGCCATACGGAGCGTGCTCGTGCATGCTCCCTGGAACGCCGTGAGTAGGGCTGCTGCCTCTGGGCAGAGGAGGAGTGTCGCCGTACCCTTGGGGGTATGGGGTTGGGAAGATGATTCCCGGACACAGCTCCGCCGCCCACCGTCGCCCTCACATGAGGATCTAATCGCCGAGACACCGATGGCCGGTCACGAATTCCCCGAACCCGCGGACCGCAAGCAGGTCTCCGACTCCCTGTCGGATCTGCGAGCGGCGGAAGAGTCACGCCATTCCTGCGATCCCGCCTTCCGGCACGGAGTTGTCGTCGGCTTCGACGGATCGACCTCCAGCGAGCGGGCCCTCGCGTACGCCATCGGCATGGCCAGGCGCTCCGGCTCCGGCCTGATCATCGTGCACGTCGCCAACCGCCTTCCCACCACGGTGTGGGCGGGTTGCGAGCCGCCGGTCTTCGTCGACGTACCGGACCACCGCACCGAGGTCCTCGGGCTCGAGCTCGCCTGTGCCGACTACCTCTCCGAGGTGCCGTGGATCCTCGTGGAGCGCGGCGGCGACATCTGCCATGAGCTCGAGGAAGTCGGCCGGGAGTATTCGGCGGACGCGATCGTGGTCGGTTCCACGCACGGCATCGTGGGGCGCATCTTCGGCTCGGTCGCCGGCCGGCTCGCGCGGCGCGCGCAGCGGCCCGTCGTCGTCATCCCGTAACCCGCTCCGGGCCTCCGCTCCACCCCTCGTTCCTCCTGGTCGGGCCTCGTATATAACTTTTTGACGACCGTCAAATCTACTCGCCCGTAGAGGTGGATTGTGCGCTTGTGAAGGGTACATAACCGTGGCTGGGAAGCAGCACCTACCCGCGCATGAAGGGAGCCCGCCGTGGACAATGAAGTCTCCGCGGGAAGCGCAACGTCATCGACTCTCGGCCACCTCGCACTGGGACTGACCCTGCTGGCCTTCGGCATGGGCCACACCGGTGTGATCGACAATGTCGCGGCGTCCGACGCCGCATCGCTCGCGACCTGGGTGGGCGGGGTCGCACTGTTCATCGTCGGGTTGCTCGAGTTCCGTGCGGGCAACGGCGGTACGGGTACGGCCTTCGCGGGCCTCGGCGCCTTCTGGTTCACCTGGGGCACCGGCGCCGGCACGGAGGTCTCGGCGGAAGCCGCGGGACTCTTCCTGCTGCTGTTCGCGCTTCTGGCACTGACGCTCACCGCCGCCTCCGCGGGCAGCGGACTCTTCGGACAGGGCGTCTACGGGCTGTTGTTCATCTCGCTCCTGCTGCTCGCCATCGCGTCGTTCGCCGGTAACGACGGCCTCGCGAAGGCCGGCGGCTGGGCCGGCGCGGTCGCGGGACTCGCGGCCTGGTACGGCGCCACGGCGGCGCTCGCGCACTGGCCCACCTTCACGGGGCGCGCTGCCGGCCGGGGGGTGACGGCCACCGGCTGAGCGGCCACGGGCCGGCGTGAGGGCAACGCCGGCGACCAAAAGGCGGCCCCCCTTGCGCACATGGTGGCGTGTGCAAGGGGGGCCGCCCTTTTCGCGGCTGAGCCGCCGCCGCTCTCGCGGAGGTGGTAACTCGCCGTCCGGGTTGCTCAATTGTCGCTGCCGACGTCCTGAGGCGGAGGACTACTCCACCGTGACGGACTTGGCGAGGTTCCGCGGCTTGTCGATGTCCCGGCCCAGGGCCAGGGCCGTGTGGTACGCGAGGAGCTGGAGCGGGATGCCCATGAGGATCGGGTCGAGCTCGTCCTCGTTCTTCGGGACGAGGATGGTGTGGTCGGCCTTCTCCTGCTCCTGGTGCGCGACCGCGAGGATCTTGCCGCTGCGGGCCTTGATCTCCTCCAGCGCGGCACGGTTCTTCTCCAGCAGGTCGTCGTCGGGGACGATCGCGACCGTCGGCAGAGCGGGCTCGATGAGCGCCAGCGGGCCGTGCTTCAGCTCGGAGGCCGGGTAGGCCTCGGCATGGATGTACGAGATCTCCTTGAGCTTCAGGGAGGCCTCGAGCGCCACCGGGTAGCCGCGGACCCGGCCGATGAACATCATCGACTTGGCGTTCGCGTACTCGTCCGCCAGCTTCTTGATCTCGTCCTCCGTCTCGAGGATCTCGGAGATCTGGGCGGGCAGCTTGCGCAGGCCCTCGATGATCCGCTTGCCGTCGGCGACCGACAGGTCACGGATGCGGCCCAGGTGCAGCGCGAGCAGCGCGAAGGCGACGACCGTGTTGGTGAAGCACTTCGTGGAGACGACGCAGACCTCGGGACCGGCGTGCACGTACACGCCGCCGTCCGTCTCGCGGGCGATCGCGGAGCCGACCACGTTCACGACGCCGAGGACGCGCGCGCCCTTGCGCTTGAGCTCCTGGACGGCCGCGAGCACGTCGTACGTCTCACCGGACTGGGAGACGGCGATGTACAGGGTGTCGGGGTCCACGACCGGGTTGCGGTAGCGGAACTCGGAGGCCGGCTCGGAGTCCGCGGGGATCCGGGCCAGGGACTCGATGAGCCCGGCGCCGATCAGACCCGCGTGGTACGAGGTGCCGCAGCCGAGGATCTTGACGCGGCGGATGGCGCGGGCCTCGCGGGCGTCCAGGTTCAGGCCGCCCAGGTGCACGGTGGAGAACCGCTCGTCGATGCGGCCGCGCAGCACGCGGTCCACGGCGTCGGGCTGCTCGGAGATCTCCTTGTGCATGTACGTGTCGTGGCCGCCCATGTCGTAGGAGGCGGCCTCCCACTCGACGGTCTCGGGGGTGGCGGTGGTCCGCGTGCCCGACGTCGTGTAGGTGCGGAAGTCGTCGGCCTTCAGGGTGGCCATCTCGCCGTCGTTGAGGGTCACGACCTGGCGGGTGTGGGCGACCAGCGCGGCGACGTCGGAGGCGACGAACATCTCCTTCTCGCCGATGCCGAGGACGACCGGGGAGCCGTTGCGGGCGACGACGATGCGGTCGTTGAAGTCGGCGTGCATGACGGCGATGCCGTACGTGCCCTCGACGACCTTGAGCGCCTCGCGGACCTTCTCCTCCAGGGACTCGGCCTGGGAGCGGGCGATCAGGTGGGTGAGGACCTCGGTGTCGGTCTCGGAGGCGAAGACGACACCGTCGGCCTCGAGCTTGGCGCGCAGCTCGGACGCGTTGTCGACGATGCCGTTGTGGACGACCGCGACCTGGTTCTCGGGGTCCATGTGCGGGTGCGCGTTGTGGTCGCTCGGGGCGCCGTGGGTGGCCCAGCGGGTGTGGGCGATGCCGGTGGTGCCGGCGAAGCGCTTGGGGACCCGGGCCTCCAGGTCACGGACGCGGCCCTTGGCCTTGACCATCTTCAGGCCGGTGGACTTGGGGCTGGTGATCACCATGCCCGCGGAGTCGTAACCCCGGTACTCCAGCCGCGCCAGGCCTTCCAGCAGCAGCGGAGCGACATCCCGCTTCCCGATGTAACCGACGATTCCGCACATAGAGCTATGCCCCTCCGAAGACGTTCAGGTGTGTGCTCAGCCGTAGACGATGCGGCGCAGCTGCCGGAGCGAGAGCTCGGGCGGCGCGACGGCGCGGTACGGCAGCTCGGCCGCGATCCGCTCGAAGATCTCCGTGTTCATGGCTCCGCCGGCCTGCAGCTCGCGGTGGCGGCGGCGGACGAATTCCTCGGTCGTCTCGTCGAAGAACGCCAGCACGTCGAGCACCACCCGGGCCGCCTCACCGCGCTGGAGCGCGGTGCTGCGCACCAGGTGGTCGACGAGGTCGTCATGCGACGGCGGGCGGCGTTCGAGCACCCGTAGATATTGAGGGCTGGCACGGCCCGTACGCAAGAATCCTGCCCGATTTCGGGCAGAATCCCAGGTGATCATGGTTACACCCGGGCGTTACGTCCGTCTTTGGTCGTTTTACATGCGCCTCAGGACGGCCTGCTTGGCCGTGGCGAACTCCTCGTCCGTCAGCATTCCGGCCTGGTGCAGCTCGCCCAGCTCGCCCAGCTCGCGCAGTCTCCGGAGCAGTACGTCATGGTCAGCGGCGGCGGGCGCGGGGGGCGGGACGGCGTCCTTCGGGGCGTACGGATGCGGAAGCCCCGGAGCTCGACGGCAAACGGGTCGTCTTCCAGCCCACTCCAGCCGGATCCGCTCGCCGTCGAAGGTGGTGCCGTCGCCACTGCCGGGGGTGGGGGTTGTCCCCCAGGAGGTGGGGTCGCCATGCGGGCGATTGTCGCACCGGGTGTGGCGGAGGCCGTGGCTCCGGCCGCTCCGGTGGCGGGGGCGATTGTCGCATCGGCGGCTGCGAGAAGTGGTCTACACCTTGACCGCTCGTGGGGCGCACGGTACGCATGGTGACCGTTCGGTTGCTCGGCACCACAGTCGTGACGCCCCTCGGAAGGGACCCAGCCTGTGAGACAGCGCAGAACGTTCCCCCGGCTCCTCGGTTCACTGTTGCTCGTCGTCGCCGCCGGTGCCGCCTGTGTCGGGGCCGCGCCCGCCCCCGCGGAGGCCGCCGTCAGACCGCTCGGCGAGGTCGTCCCCGCGCCCGCATCCGTGAAGCCCTCCGGCACGCCGTACGTCCTCACCCCCGCGACGCGTATCAGGGTCGACGACGACTCGCGCGAGGCGCGGCGCATCGGCGCGTATCTGGCGGACGTGCTGCGACCCTCCACCGGGTACGCGCTGCCCGTCGTCGACGACGACCACGGGCGCGGCGGGATCCGGCTCGCGCTCGGGTCGCGCGACAGGAGCCTCGGTGACGAGGGCTACCGGCTGGAGTCGGGCGCCGGCGGGGTCACCATCACCGCCCGCAAGCCCGCGGGACTCTTCCACGGCGTGCAGACGCTCCGGCAGCTGCTGCCCGCCGCCGTCGAGAAGGACACCCGGCAGGCCGGACCCTGGCAGGTCCCCGGCGGCACCATCACGGACTCCCCGCGCTTCGGCCACCGCGGCGCGATGCTCGACGTCTCCCGGCACTTCTTCACCGTCGACCAGGTCAAGCGCTACATCGACCAGCTCGCCCTCTACAAGATCAACAAGCTGCATCTGCATCTCTCCGACGACCAGGGCTGGCGCATCGCCATCGACTCCTGGCCGCGCCTGGCCACCTACGGCGGCTCGACCCAGGTGGGCGGCGGCCCAGGCGGCTACTACACCAAGGCCCAGTACAAGGAGATCCTCGCCCACGCCGCGTCGCGCTATCTCGAGGTGGTCCCGGAGATCGACATGCCGGGCCACACCAACGCCGCGCTCGCCTCCTACGCCGAGCTGAACTGCGACGGCGTCGCCCCGCCGCTCTACACGGGCACGAACGTCGGCTTCAGCTCCCTGTGCGTGCCGAAGGCCGTCACGTACGACTTCGTCGACGACGTCGTGCGCGAGCTCGCCGCGCTCACCCCCGGCAAGTACCTCCACATAGGCGGCGACGAGGCCCACTCCACCAGCCACGAGGACTATGTGGCGTTCATGGACAAGGCCCAGGCCGTCGTCGCCAAGTACGGCAAGACGGTGGTCGGCTGGCACCAGCTGACCGGGGCGACGCCGGCCGAGGGCGCCGTCGCCCAGTACTGGGGACTGGACGGCACGAGCACGGCCGAGAAGGAACAGGTCGCCGCCGCCGCGCGCAACGGCACCAAGCTGATCCTGTCGCCCGCCGACCGGCTCTACCTCGACATGAAGTACACCAAGGACACCCCGCTGGGCCTGGCCTGGGCCGGTTACGTCGAGGTGCAGCGCTCGTACGACTGGGACCCGGGGGCCTATCTGCCCGGCGCGCCCGCGTCGTCGATCGCCGGGGTCGAGGCGCCGCTCTGGTCCGAGACCGTCTCGACCAGCGACCACATCGAGTTCATGGCCTTCCCGCGGCTCCCCGGCGTCGCGGAGCTCGGCTGGTCCCCGGCGTCGACGCACGACTGGGACGCGTACAAGGTGCGGCTCGCGGCCCAGGGGCCGCGGATGTCGGCGCTCGGTATCGACTACTACCGCTCGCCGCAGGTTCCCTGGCCCGCCGAGTAGCCGCGCGCGGACAGGAAGCGGGCGCCCTCCGACCCGCGGCGCAGCCGCTGTCGACTGCTGCGTACTCGAAGGGCGCCCGCCCGTCTGCCGCCCGAAGGCCTACCTGAACCGCGCGATCGGGTTCTCCAGGCTGCCCACCAGCTGGAGCGCGCCCGACGGGTCCGCGAGGTCGACCATCTGCTTGTTGTCGCGCAACTGCAGCCGGTTGAGGCAGGACAGCGCGAACTCGTCCGCGAACATGTCGTACTGGGCGAACTTGTCCCCCAGATGCGGCGCCGACTTCTGGTACGCCGTGACGCACTCGGCGACCGTCCGCCAGAACGTCTCCTCGTCGACGACGCCCTCCGTCGCCAGCGTGGCGCCGAGGAAGCGGAAGAAGCAGTCGAAGACGTCCGTGAAGATCGACAGCAGCTTCATGTCCTCGGGGACCTCGGCGCGGATCCGCTCCACCGCCGGCGGAAGGACCGCGTCCGGGTCCATCACACAGATCTCCTCGGCGATGTCCTTGAAGATCGCCCGCCGTACCGCCCCGTCCTCGCCGATGACGAGGATCACGTTCTCGCCGTGTGGCATGTAGACCAGGTCGTACGCGTAGAAGGAGTGCAGCAACGGCAGCAGATACGCGTCGAGGTAGCGGCGCAGCCACACCTCGGGGGCAAGCTCCGACTCCGCGATCAGCGCGCCCGCGAACGACTTCCCCGCGCGGTCGACATGGAGCAGCGAGGCCATCGTCGCGAGCCGCTCGCCGTCCTCCAGCGTGGGCACCGGGCTCTCGCGCCACAGTGCGGCGAGCATCTTGCGGTACGGCGAGAAGCGGTCCGTGGCGGCCTCGTACTCGAGGTGCCGGTAGCCGACCGCCGCGCGCTCGCGGATGATCGAGAAGCGGGCCGCCTTCAGCACGTCGTCGCTCGCGACGAGCCCGGCCAGCCAGTCGTTGATGGCGGGCGTGGCCTCCATGTACGCGGCGGACAGGCCCCGCATGAAGCCCATGTTGATGACGGACATCGCCGTCTTCACATAGTGCTTGGCCGGGTCGCTGGTGTTGAAGAAGGTACGGATCGACTGCTGCGCCAGATACTCGTCGTCGCCCTCGCCGAGCGGCACCAGACGATGCCGGGCGATCTCGGCGGCGAAGGTGACGGAGAGCTTGTTCCACCACTGCCACGGGTGGACCGGCATCAGCAGATAGTCGTCCGGGTCCAGACCGAGCCCGCTCAGCCGGGCGTCGAAGCGGTCGAGCGTCTCCTGGCCCAGCTCGGCCCGCAGCAGGTTCTCGTATCCGAGGTCCGCGCAGGCGGTGAAGCTCGCGCGGGAGCGGTGCGCGGCGACCCACAGCAGCCGGACCGGGGCGGCGGCCTCGGGCGCGTACCGGTGGTACTCGTGCACGCCGAAGCCCAGCCGTCCGTTGTTGGCGACGAAACAGGGGTGGCCCTCGGTCATCCCGGTCTCGATCGCCTGGAAGGAGGCGCGGGCCAGTTCGGCGGCGGCCACCTCCGGCTTGGTGAGCTTGTAGGCCGTGCCGGACAGGGTGGAGGAGATCTCCTCCAGATAGACCGGCAGGATCTCGTCGGACAGCCCGAGCGCGCCGCGCAGCTCGGTGATGAACTCCAGGGCGTCCAGCGGGAGCTCGCTGCCGTCCCGGTGGCGGGTGACGGACTCGGCGAAGACCTGCCAGTGGTCGAGGGCGAGGCGGCCGGCCGTGAACCGGTACTCGGTCCTGCCGTCGTCGCTCAGGACGGAGTAGCGGTCTCCCCCTGAGCCTTCGGCCTGGGTGGTGCCCCAACCGAGAGCCGTCGGCGTGAGCAGCCGCTCGTGGGAGAACTCGGCGAGGCCCTTGCGGATCAGCTGCCGGTTGGCCTCGGCCCACAGCTCGGGGGTGAGGTGGGAGACGCTGTCGATCGCGTTCACCGGGCCGCTCCCACTGCGGCCTCGAACTGCTCCCGGGTGCAGAAGCTCAGCAGCGCCTTCTTCTCGGGCTTGTGGATCTCCCGCTCGGGTACGAAGCCGACCGCCTCGTTCAGCGCGTGCACGGCCTTGTTAGAGACGTCCGGCTCGACGACGATGCGCCGGGTCGCCGGGGCCGCGAAGAGCTCGCGCATCACCGCGGTGATCACGGCCCGGGTGAAGCCGTGCACCGGTGTGTCGGTCGGCGCGACGAGGAAGTGCATGCCGACATCGCCCGGTTCGGGCTCGTACAGACCGACCAGCTCGACCTTCGACGGGTCGTACCGCTCCATCAGGAAGGCGGGCTCCCCGTTGTGCAGTCCGAGGAACGCGTCGTGGTGCTCGGCGGCCGCGATCGCCATGTACTCGCGCTCGACGTCGTGGAGTCCGGCGTCCTGCATCATCCAGAACGCGGCCTTGGGGTGGGTGACCCAGCCGTGCAGCAGCTCGGCGTCCGTGAGCGGATCGAGGGGACGGAAGCTGAACGTCCCGAGGCCGGGGGCGATGGTGCTCATATGGCGAACTCCTGGAACGCGATGGTCTTCTCGACGGGGTAGTACTCGGTGCCCAGCAGCTCACGGATGATGTACGCGTTGCGGTAGGCGCCCATGCCCAGGTCGGGCGAGGTGATGGAGTGCGTGTGCACGCCGGCGTTCTGCAGGAAGATGCCGCGCCCGGTGGTGTCGATCGCGTAGTTGCGGGCGACGTCGAAGCGGCCCTGGCCGTCCCAGCGGATCCGGTCGCGCACGGGCTCCAGGAACGCGGGGGTGACGTACTTGTAGCCGGTGGCCAGGATCAGGCCCTCGGTCCGGAGCTCGAAGTCCTTCTCCTGCTCCACCTGGCGCAGGCCCAGGGTGTACGTCCCGCTCCCGGGCTCGTACGAGGCGGTGTGCAGGGCCGAGTTGGTGAGCAGCCGGGTCGGGACCGGGCCCTTGAGGTTCTTCTGGTAGAGCAGATCGAAGATCTCGTTGATCAGATCCCCGTCGATGCCCTTGAACAGGCCCTTCTGCTGCGACTCGAGCCGGTCGCGGGTGGCCTCCGGCAGCGCGTGGAAGTAGTCCACGTACTCGGGGGACGTCATCTCCAGCGTCAGCTTCGTGTACTCGAGCGGGAAGAACCGCGGCGAGCGGGTCACCCAGTTGAGTCGGTAGCCGTGCACGTCGATCTCGGCGAGCAGGTCGTAGTAGATCTCCGCGGCGCTCTGGCCGCTGCCGACCAGCGTGATGGACTGCTTCCTCTGCAGCTCCTCCTTGGCCTGGAGGTAGCGCGAGTTGTGGACGAAGTCGCCGCCGAGGCCCTGGCAGGCGTCCGGGACGTACGGCGGGGTGCCGGTGCCCAGGACGAGCCGGCGGGCGCGGAACGTCTCGCCGTCGGCGGTGTGGACGACGTACAGCTTGCTCCCGGCCTCGTACGCGACCTTCGTCACCGTCGTGCTGAAGCGGATGCTGCTCAGCTTGGCGGCGGCCCAGCGGCAGTAGTCGTTGTACTCGGTCCGCAGCGGATAGAAGTTCTCGCGGATGTAGAAGGAGTAGAGCCGGCCCTTCTCCTTCAGATAGTTGAGGAAGGAGTACGGGGACGTCGGATCGGCGAGGGTGACCAGGTCCGACATGAACGGCGTCTGGAGGTGGGCGCCTTCGAGGAACATTCCCGCATGCCATTCGAAGTCCGGCTTGGACTCCAGGAAGACGCCGTTCAGCTCGTCGATCGGCTCGGTCAGGCAGGCGAGGCCCAGGTTGAACGGACCGAGACCGATCCCGATGAAGTCAAGAGGCGTGGACAAGGGTCTCTCCCAGGTACTGCTCGGCGTGGCCGGCTATCAGATCGAGGACGGCGGCGATGTCGTGCACGGTCGTCTCGGGGTTCAGCAGGGTGAATTTCAGGTACTGGCGGCCGTCGACCTTGGTTCCGGCGACGACGGCCTCGCCGGAGGCGAACAGGGCCTTGCGGGCGTAGAGGTTGGCGCGGTCGATCTCGGCCGGGGCGGTGACGCGCTCCGGGATGTAGCGGAAGACGAGCGTGGACAGCCGGGGCTCGACGACGACGTCGTAGCGCGGGTCGTCGGCGAGCAGCTGCCAGCCGTCGGCGGCCAGGTCGCAGACCTCGTCGAAGAGCCCGCCGACACCGTCGGCGCCCATGACGCGCAGCGTCATCCACAGCTTGAGGGCGTCGAAGCGGCGGGTGGTCTGGAGGGACTTGTCGACCTGGTTGGGAATCCTCTCCTCCACCGTGCGGCGGGGGTTGAGGTAGTCCGCGTGATAGGTGGCGTGCCGCAGCGTCCCCTCGTCCCGTACCAGCACGGCGGACGAACTCACCGGCTGGAAGAAGGACTTGTGGTAGTCGACGGTGACGGAGTCGGCCCGCTCGATGCCGTCCAGGAGGTGGCGGCGGGTGGGGGATACGAGCAGTCCGCAGCCGTACGCGGCGTCGACGTGCATCCAGGCGCCGTACAACGTGCACAGATCGGCGATCTCGGGGAGCGGGTCGATGGAGCCGAAGTCGGTGGTGCCGGCGGTGGCGACGACCGCCATGGGCACGAGACCGTCCTCCTTGCACCTCTCCAGTTCGGCCGCGAGGGCCGCGGTCTGGAGGCGCTTGTCCCGGTCGACGGGGATGGACACGACCGCGTCGCGGCCGAGGCCGAGCAGGGTCGCGGACTTCTGCACGCTGAAGTGGCTGCACTCGGAGGAGAAGATGCGGAGCTTCGACAGGTCGTCGGTCTTTGCCTCTTCGCGGGCCAGCAGCATCGCCTGGAGATTGGACTGCGTGCCGCCGCTGGTGAACACGCCGTCGGCGGCCGGGCCGAGACCGATGCGGCCTGCGGTCCAGTCGATGAGGCGGCGCTCGATCAGGGTGCCGCCGGCGCTCTGGTCCCAGGTGTCGAGGGAAGAGTTGACGGCGGAGAGAACCGCCTCGCCGAGCACGGCGGGGATGACGACCGGGCAGTTGAGGTGGCCGAGGTAACGGGGGTGGTGGAAGTAGACCGCGTCGCGCAGATAGACCTGCTCCAGCTCGTCGAGCGCGGCGGTGGTGTCGCCGAGCGGCTGGTCCAGGTCGACGGCGGCGATCGCCGGGGCGAGCTCGTCGGGGGTGACTCCGGTGAACGGCCGTCGAGTCATGGCGAGTTTGTTCGCCACCCGCTCGACTCCTTCGGTCACGGAGCGCCGGTAACGCTCCGCCGTTGTGTCGTTGAGCAGGTGCGAGCGCATGGAGGGTCCTCCCGGATGCGGGGACTTCGTCGCCCCTCCGGACAGGGGAGAGGGGGGCGAGGGGACGACGTCGAAGTTAGGTTAGCCTAACCTAACTTCGACGCGCAATGGCCCCTCACCCCCCTCGGGGCACGGCAGTTCGTAAATAAAACGCTGTTTGTCGCTTACGTCTCGTCGTCCGGGACTTCGCGCAGGGCGTCCTCGCTGAGGCCCCTGCGCCAGTAGCCGACGAACGTGATGCGGCGACGGTCGAGTTGGCGCTCGTTCACCAGATGGCGGCGCAGCGCCTTCACGGATCCCGATTCGCCCGCGATCCAGACGTACGGGTCCGAGCCGGCGAACTCGGCGGCGCGCACGGCCTCGACGGCGGACGGCGCCCCTTCCTCCCTCACCAGCCAGGTGAGCGTGGCGTCGGCGGACGTACTCGGCTCCAGCCGGTCCTCGGCGCACGGGACTTCGAGCCAGACCTGGGCGCGGATTCCGGCGGGCAGGGACTCGAGGATCGCCGATGCGGCGGGCAGCGCCGTCTCGTCGGCCCAGATCAGCACCGAATCGGCGTTGTCGGGCAGTTGGAAGCGTACGGCGGTGTTGTCGGCGACCGCGGGGCCGAGCACCGTCACCCGGTCACCGGCGGAAGCCTTCTGCGCCCAGCGGCAGGCCGGTCCGACGCCCATCGCGTCAGCGGCTGATGTCACAGTGTGGACGGCGAAGTCGATGTCGATCTCGCCTGGCTCATCCGGGTTCCGGCGCTGCTCCCGCACGGTGTACGAGCGCATCACGGCCCGTACGTCGTCGGGCAGCGCACGCCAGGCGCCGAGCGCGGCGTACATGTCCCCGTCCTCCGGAACCGGCACGACGGGTGCCTCCTGGCCGGGGTGCGGCAGGAAGAGCGAGAGGGACTGGTCACGGCCCCCGGACGCGAAGTCCGCGAGGGCTTCCCCGCCGAAGGTGACACGGACCAGCGACGGGCCGAGCCGCCGCGTCCGTACGACCTGAAGGGGGAAGAAACGGAACGGGGCGGCTGCGGCTGCCGTCATCGTCAGGCGACCTTCTTCGCGTTCTCGATGGCCTTCGCGAGGTCCTCGAGGATCGGCGTGCACTTCTCGTACGAGTAGATCGGCTCGGTGACGCGCGGGACGACCTGGCCGGCCTTGACGGCGGGCAGCTGGGCCCAGGTCGGCTTGGACTTGAGGGCATCCGGCTGAAGGGCCGAGGCGCGGTTGTCCATCATGATGATGTCGGCCTTGTACTTGTCGACGTTCTCCCAGCTGAGGCCCTCGAACCAGCCGCCGGCATCGAGCTTGGTGGGCGTCACGAAGTTGACGCCGAGCTCCTTGAAGTACAGCGTGTCGGTCGGGCGTCCCGGGGTGGACACGTAGAAGAGGTCGGCGCTCGCGGAGCCGATGAGCACCTTGATCTCGGGCTTGGCCTTCGCAGCGGCGCGCAGCCGGGCGGCGGCCTTCTCGAAGGCGGCCTTGGCGTCGGTGACCTTCTTCGTAGCGACGTCCGCGCCCAGCGACTTGGCCAGGTCGACGTGGCGCTGGAGCACCTTGGGCATCGAGTAGTCGGAGGCCCACAGAGCGACGGACGGGGCCAGCTTCAGGATCTTGTCCTTGGACTGGTCCGGCACGTACCAGAGGGCGTCCTTCTCCCACATGTCGGTGATCAGGACGTCCGGGGCGAGCGCCGCGTACTGCTCGACGTTGAACTCGCCCCAGACGTTGCCGAGGACCTTGACCTTGTCGATGTCGAGGTCGCCCGCCTGGACGTCCGGGGTCTTGGTGCCCTTCGCCTTGTCCTCGACGTACGTCGGGCCGAAGACGCCCTTCACCTCGATGCCGAAGTCGTGCAGGGCGGCCGCCATTCCGGTGAAGGCGACGATGTTCTTCGGGGCGGACTTCGCCTTGGCCGTCTGTCCGCGGTCGTCCTTGAACTCCCAGGGGCCGGACTTGGCGTCGGCGGCCGAGCCGCTCTTCTTCTCGCCGCCGCAGGCGGTGAGTGCGGCGCCGAGCCCGAGGGCGCCTCCGGCGGCCAGCAGGCCGCGGCGGGTGAGTCGGGTGGCTCGGGCGTTGGGCATGGCGGGGTCACTTTCGTACGTGCCGGATTCCGGCCACTGGGCAAGTTCGAAGGTAGGTTAGCCTAACCTCACATCTTGTCCATAGGGGGCTGGAACCGCTGCCAGGCCGTTCGCGCGAGACAGGACGAACAGGGGCACCAATGGGACTGCGGATCCACTTCACTTATGAGGATTTGACCCGGGTGGTACTTGCGGACGCACCGGACCCGCTGTGGGAGGCGCTGCTCAGTCTGCATCTGCTGCAGAACCGCGACGGACCGCTGGTCTTCGGCCGGTGGCGGCGTGCATCCGCCGAGCGCCCGGCCGAGCCGGCGCTGTTCCGGCTGCGGGCGCCGGCCCCGCCGGTGGGCTATTCGGCGGACTTGCTCACGCCTGCGGAGGCATCGCTGGGTCTGTAGGCGGGGATCGACGCACTGCTGGCCACCCCACGGGCCCGGCTCCGCACCGATCTGACGGAACTGGCCCGGCGCGCCGATTACCCGGCTGGGTGGGGCCGTTGGCGGACGGCGACCCACAGGCACTGCACGGCATGGCCGGGTTGGTCCGGCGGCATCACGAGCTCTTCGTGGCCCCGTACTGGACGCATGTCCGGGCGCAGTTCGAGGCGGAGCGGTCCATCGCCGCGAGAGCCCTGCTGCAGAACGGGTTCGCGGCGATGGTGGAGGGGCTGCACCCCACGATCCGTTGGATGCCACCGGTGCTGGAGGCCGGGGGCCCGCACCTGGACGGAGATCTGTACCTGAACGGGCGGGGCCTGCGGATCATCCCCTCGTTCTTCTGCCGGCCCAGGCCGATCGTGCTCAGGGACGAGAAGCTGCCGCCCGTGCTCGTCCATCCCCTCACCCACGACCCGCGCCGGCTCGCCCCCTCCGCTTACGGAGCCGGCGCCGGCGGCTCGCCGCATCACGCGCTCGCCGCGCTGCTGGGACGCGCGAGGGCCGCGGTGCTGGAGGCCGTCGCGGACGGACTGACCACCACCGAACCGGCCCGCAGGGCCGGCATCAGCCCGCCACCGTGAGCCACCACACGGCGGTCCTGCGCGAGGCGGGGCTGAGCGGCTCCCGTCGGCTCGGGGGCGCGGTCCTGCACACCCTCACCCCGATGGGCGCGGAACTCCTGGGCGGCCCTCCGGCCGGCAGGGCGGGAGCACCGCCGAGGTGCGCGGTGCACGCGGAATCCGCCGAGCGACGATGAACCCCCGCCCGGAGCGCGGAGCCGGGGCAGGATCCGGCCGGACGGCCGGACGGCCGACCGGGGTCAGGCGGACAGCCCCAACTCCCGGGCGATCAGTATGCGCTGGACCTCGCTCGTGCCCTCGCCGATCTCCAGGATCTTGGAGTCACGCCACATCCGGGCCACCGGGTACTCGTTCATGAAGCCGTAGCCGCCGTGGATCTGGGTGGCCTCGCGCGCGTTGTCGACGGCGACCGTGGAGGAGTAGAGCTTCGCGAGCGCCGCCTCCTTCTTGAACGGCTCGCCGTGCACCAGCCGTGATGCCGCGTCACGCCAGCCGATACGGGCCATGTGCGCTCGCATCTCCATGTCCGCGATCTTGAACTGGATGGCCTGGTTGTCGGCGATCGGGCGGCCGAAGGCGTGCCGCTCCTTGGCGTACTTCACGGACTCGTCCACACAGCCCTGGGCGAGGCCCGTCGCCAGCGCCGCGATGGCGATCCGGCCCTCGTCGAGGATGCGCAGGAACTGGGCGTAACCACGGCCCTCCTCGCCCAGCAGGTTCGCGAACGGGACGCGGACGTCGGAGAACGACAGCTCGCGCGTGTCCGACGCGTTCCACCCGACCTTTGAGTAGGGGGCGGCGACGGTGAAGCCCGGGGTGCCGGACGGGACGATGATCGAGGAGATGAGCGGCTTGCCCTCGGGGGTGCGGCCGGTGACGGCGGTGACCGTGACGAGACCCGTGATGTCCGTACCGGAGTTGGTGATGAAGCACTTGGAGCCGTTGATCACCCACTCGCCGGTCGTCTCGTCGCGCACGGCGGTCGTCTTCGTGCCGCCCGCGTCCGAACCGGCGTCGGGCTCGGTCAGTCCGAAGGCGCCGAGGATCTCACCGGAGCACATCCGGGGCAGCCACGCGCGCTTCTGCTCCTCGGTGCCGAAGCGGAAGACCGGCATGGCGCCCAGCGAGACGCCGGCCTCCAGCGTGATCGCGACGGACGAATCGACGCGGGCCAGCTCCTCCAGGGCGATGCCGAGGGCGAGATAGTCGCCGCCCATGCCGCCGTACTCCTCGGGGAAGGGCAGGCCGAACAGGCCCATGCGGCCCATCTCGCGGACGATCTCGTAGGGGAACTCGTGCCGCTCGTAGAAGTCGCCGATCTTCGGGGCGACGACGTCGTGGGCGAACTCCTCGACGGTGCGGCGCAGTTCCTCGTGCTCGGGGGCGAGGCGGTGGTCGAGCGACATGACTAGGACTCCTTGTGGGAGGCCGTGCCCGCGAGGGCACGAACGGTGCGGGACGGGCTGGGACGGCCCAGCTGCCCGGCCATCCACGCGCTGGTGGCGGTGAGCCGGCCGAGATCGACCCCGGTTTCGATGCCGAGGCCGTTGAGCATCCACACGAGGTCTTCGGTGGCGAGGTTTCCGGTGGCGCTCTTCGCGTACGGGCAGCCGCCGAGGCCGCCCGCGGAGGCGTCCACGGTCGTGACGCCGTGCTCCAGCGCCGCAAAGGTGTTGGCCAGCGCCTGGCCGTACGTGTCGTGGAAGTGCACGCCGATGGCGCTGGTGGGCACGCCCTCCTCGTTCAGCTCGGCGAGCAGGGCGAGGACATGGCCGGGGGTCGCCACGCCGATCGTGTCGCCGAGGCTCAGCTCGTCGCAGCCCAGGTCCATGAGCCGCTTGGCGACGCGGACGACCTGGTGGACGGGCACCTTGCCCTCCCAGGGGTCGCCGAAGCACATCGAGAGATAGCCGCGGACATGGATCTTGTCGGCCTTGGCGCGGGCGACGACGGGCTCGAACATGGCGAGCGACTCGTCGATCGTCCGGTTGAGGTTCCGTGCCGCGAAGGTCTCGGTCGCGGACCCGAAGACGGCGATCCGGCGTGCGCCGAGGGCGATGGCGCGGTCGAGCCCGCGTTCGTTCGGCACGAGGACGGGAAGGGTGACGCCCTCGATGTCGGCGAGCCGCGGGAACAGGTCCTCGGCGTCGGCCAGCTGGGGCACCCACTTGGGGTGGACGAAGCTGGTCGCCTCGATCGTCGTCAGTCCTGCGTCGGCGAGGCGGTGGACGAACTCCGCCTTCACGTCCGTCGGGACGACGCCCTTCTCGTTCTGGAGCCCGTCGCGCGGGCCCACTTCATGGATCCGTACCCGTGGCGGAAGGGCCGCGACGGAGACCTCCATCGGCAGTGCCTCGGTCATTCCGCGTCCTCCTCGTGCGGGGTGACGACAGCGAGCACCTGGTCCATGGCGACCGTGGCGCCCGGTGCGACGTCCAGCTCGGTGACGGTGCCGGCGTGCGGGGCGGAGATGACGTGCTCCATCTTCATCGCCTCGACGACGAGCAGACTCTGTCCCGCGGTCACCTCGTCGCCGACCGCCACCTTCACGACGGTGACGGTGCCGGGCATGGGGGCGGCGAGCGTGTCCGCGCCCTGGTGTGCGGCGCCGCTGAGGCCGGCCGCGACCGGGTCGTGGTCCTGGAGGTGCCAGGAGTCGCCGTCCCTGCCGAGCCAGGTCCCTCCGGGGGCCGTGGCGTACGTGAAGGTGTGGGTGACGCCGTCGACCTCGACGGCCACCCGGCTGTCCGTCCTCGAGCCGTGGACGGGCGGGAAGGGAACGCGGACCGTCACCGGATCGTGGCCGGGCACACGGAAGTGGTGCACCCTCGGGGCCGGTTCGCCGCCGAGGCGCCAGCCGCTCGGGACCGAGAACGGGTCGACCCAGCCGTCCGGACCCGCGGACGGGGTCGGCCGGCGCAGCAGGGCCGCCGCCTCGTAGACCTCGTCCGGGACCCCGTCCGGGACCAGCCCGTCAACCTCCCGTTCCACCAGACCGGTGTCCAGGTCTCCGGAGACGACCGCGGGGTGGGCCAGCAGGCGGCGCAGGAAGCCCGCGTTGGTCGGGACGCCCAGGGTGACCGTGTCCGCCAGGGCCGCGCGCAGCTTGCGCAGGGCGGTCGCCCGGTCGGGGCCGTAGGCGATGACCTTCGACAGCATCGGGTCGTAGAGGCTGGAGACCTCGGTGCCCTCGCTGAGGCCCGAGTCGGTGCGGATTCCGTCACCCTGCGGTTCGTGCAGGGACAGGACCGTGCCGCCCGAGGGGAGGAAGCCGCGGGAAGGGTCCTCGGCGCAGATACGTGCCTCGACGGCGTGGCCGGTGAGGCTGATGTCGTCCTGAGCGAAGGGGAGCTTCTCGCCCGCCGCGACCCGGAGCTGCCACTCCACCAGGTCGATGCCGGTGATGAGTTCGGTCACCGGGTGCTCGACCTGGAGCCGTGTGTTCATCTCCATGAAGTAGTACGAGGAGGGGTCACCGCCCGGGACGATGAACTCCACCGTGCCCGCGCCCCGGTACCCGCAGGAGCGGGCCGCCTGCACGGCCGCCTCGCCCATCGCCGCCCGGGTCTTCTCGTCCAGCAGGACGGAGGGCGCCTCCTCGATGATCTTCTGGTGGCGGCGCTGCAGCGAGCACTCGCGCTCGCCGAGGTGCACCACATTGCCGTGCCCGTCCGCGAGGACCTGGATCTCGATGTGCCGGGGGCGGTCGACCCACCGCTCCACGAGCAGTGTGTCGTCGCCGAACGACGCCCGCGCCTCGCGCCGCGCCGCCGCGATCTCCTCCAGCAGCGCCGACTCGACGCGCGTGAGGCGCATGCCCTTGCCGCCGCCGCCCGCCGAGGGCTTCAGCAGCACCGGCATGCCGATCTCACGGGCCGCATCGGCCAGTTGGTCGTCCGTCAGGCCGGAACCGGACGAGCCCGGCACCACCGGCACCCCGGCCGCACGCACCGTCTCCTTCGCCCGGATCTTGTCGCCCATCAGGGAGATCGCCTCGGCCGGCGGCCCGATGAAGACCAGGCCCGCCTCCGCGCACGCCCGAGCGAACCGCGCGTTCTCCGCGAGGAAGCCGTAACCCGGGTGGATCGCCTGCGCCCCGCTGCGCCGCGCCGCGTCCAGGAGCCGCTCCACCGAGAGATAGCTCTCGGCGGCCGGCGGCGGGCCCAGCCGCACCGCCGTGTCCGCCTCCCGCACATGCCGGGCGTCGGCGTCCGCGTCGCTGAAGACGGCGACCGAACGCACCCCCATGGCCCGGAGCGTGCGGATGACGCGGACCGCGATCTCGCCACGGTTGGCGACCAGAACAGTGTCGAACATTCCGTCCCTCACATCCGGAAGACGCCGAAGCCGGGCTCACCCAGCGGGGCGTTGGCACAGGCGGTCAGGGCCAGACCCAGCACCTGCCGGGTCTCCAGCGGGTCGATCACGCCGTCGTCCCACAGCCGGGCCGTCGCGTAGTACGCATTGCCCTGCTGCTCGTACTGGGCGCGGATCGGGGCCTTGAAGGCCTCTTCGTCCTCGGCCGGCCACTCCTCGCCGCGGCCCTCGATCTGGTCGCGCTTGACGGTCGCGAGCACCGAGGCGGCCTGCTCGCCGCCCATGACCGAGATCTTGGCGTTGGGCCACATCCACAGGAAACGGGGCGAATAGGCCCGCCCGCACATCGAGTAGTTGCCCGCGCCGTACGAACCGCCGACGACGACCGTCAGCTTCGGCACACGGGTGCACGCCACCGCCGTGACCATCTTCGCGCCGTGCTTGGCGATGCCCCCGGCCTCGTAGTCCTTGCCGACCATGAAGCCCGAGATGTTCTGCAGGAACAGCAGCGGGATGCCGCGCTGGTCGCACAGCTCGATGAAGTGCGCGCCCTTCTGGGCGGACTCGGCGAACAGGATGCCGTTGTTGGCGACGATCCCGACCGGGTGGCCGTGGATCCGGGCGAAGCCGGTGACCAGGGTCGTGCCGAACTCGGACTTGAACTCCGCGAAACGCGAGCCGTCCACGATCCGGGCGATGACCTCCCGCACGTCGTACGGGGTGCGGGAGTCCACCGGCACCGCGCCGTACAGCCCGTACGGATCGACCTTCGGCTCCTCGGCCGGCTGGACCGACCAGGGGAGCGGGCCGCGCTCCGGCAGGGTCGCCACGATGTTCCGCACGATCCGCAGCGCGTGGGCGTCGTCCTCCGCCAGATGGTCCGTGACGCCCGAGATCCGGGAGTGGACCTCGCCGCCGCCGAGCTCCTCGGCCGTCACCACCTCGCCGGTCGCGGCCTTCACCAGGGGCGGGCCGCCGAGGAAGATCGTCCCCTGGTTCCGCACGATCACGGCCTCGTCGCTCATCGCCGGGACGTACGCCCCGCCGGCGGTGCAGGAGCCCAGCACCGCCGCGATCTGCGGGATGCGGGCGCCGGAGAGCCGTGCCTGGTTGTAGAAGATCCGGCCGAAGTGCTCACGGTCGGGGAAGACCTCGTCCTGCATCGGCAGGAAGGCGCCGCCCGAGTCGACGAGATAGACGCAGGGGAGGCGGTTCTCCAGGGCCACCTCCTGGGCGCGGAGGTGCTTCTTCACCGTCATCGGGTAGTACGTGCCGCCCTTGACCGTGGCGTCGTTGGCGACCACGACCACCTCGCGGCCGCTGACCCGGCCGATCCCGGCAATCACACCGGCCGCGGGTGCCTGTCCCTCGTACATCCCCTCGGCCGCCAGCGGCGCCAGCTCCAGGAAGGGGGAGCCCGGGTCCAGAAGCGTGTCCACCCGGTCCCGCGGCAGCAGCTTCCCGCGCGCGGTGTGCCGGGCACGGGCCTTCTCGCCGCCGCCCAGCCGGGCCGCGGCCAGCTTCTCCCGCAGTGTGTCGGCCAGGGCGCGGTGTGCCGCCTCATTGGCCTGCCAGGCCTCGGACGCGGGATCTGCCGCGCTCGTCAGCACAGGTGCCTGCTGCATCCGGCAGGGCTCCCTTCGTGTTAATGAGCGTTAACCCATTTCCTTCAGGTTAACGACCGCTAACTGCGTTGTCTAGAATCAGTGCCATGAGCACCCGGACCGACGCCCCGACCCGTCGCGAGCAGATCCTCAAGGAGGCCGCCCGCCTCTTCGCCGAACGCGGCTTCCACGGCGTGGGCGTCGACGAGATAGGCGCGGCCGTGGGGATCAGCGGCCCCGGGCTGTACCGCCACTTCGCCGGCAAGGACGCGATGCTCGCCGAGCTGCTGGTCGGCATCTCCGGCCGGCTCCTGGACGGCGGCAGGCGCCGCGTCGCCGAGGCGGACGGCGACGGCGGCCCGGAGCAGCTGCTCGCCTCGCTGATCGACGGGCACATCGACTTCGCCCTCGACGACCGCCCGCTGATCACCCTGCACGACCGCGAGCTGGACCGCCTCCGGGACAGCGACCGCAAGCTGGTGCGCCAGTTGCAGCGGCAGTACGTCGAGCTGTGGGTGGACGTCGTCCGCAAGCTGCACCCGGACGTCCCCGAGGGCCAGGCCCGGGCGGCCGTCCACGCGGTCTTCGGGCTGCTCAACTCGACCCCGCACCTCGGGTCGTACGGAAATGGGCTGCCGGGCCGCTCCTCCATGGAGGACCTGCTGCGCAAGCTGGCGCACGGGGCGTTCGCCTCGCTGTCCGCGTGACCTGACCGCGGCGGGGCGTCCGGATCAGAGCGTCCGGACCAAGTCCCGGGCGTCCGGACGCTGGGACGCCAAGCACGCTCCGCACACCTGACGGCACAATGGGCGCATGCCGATACCGAACCGTGCCGCCCTTGTCGACCACCTCGTCCGCACACGTATCGCCGGAGACGTCGCGACACCCCGCGACAACAACCTCTCCCACTACCGCAAGCTCGCCAACGGCGACCGCCACTACTGGCTGGGCCTCGAACTCGGCGACCGCTGGACCGACGAGCAGGACGTGCTGGCCGTGATGGCCGAGCGCTGCGGCGTCAACGACGACCCGGAGCACCGGTTCGGGCAGGACACCATCGACCCGGAGCTGACGGTCGACGCCCTGGACCGGATGGCGGCGCGGCTGAAGGAGGCGGCTGCCGCGAGGGAGTCGGTGCTCTTCGCGACCGGTCACCCGGGCGGGCTGCTCGATGTGCACCGGCAGACCGCGGACGCGCTCAGATCCGCGGGCTGCGAGATCGTCCGCATCCCGTCCGGGCTCACGGCCGACGAGGGCATGGTCTACCAGTTCGCCGATGTCGCGATGCTGGAGCGCGGTGCGACCCTCTGGCACACCCACTCGCCGGAGCCGATGGCCGCGATCCTCGACGGCCTGGAGCGGGAGGGCCGGCCGCTGCCGGACCTGGTGGTCGCCGACCACGGCTGGGCGGGCTGCGCGGGCCGGCGAGGCATCGACGCCATCGGCTACGCCGACTGCAACGACCCGGCGCTCTTCATCGGCGAGGCGGAGGGGACCCTCCGGGTGACGGTCCCGCTGGACGACCACGTCACGGACCCTCGCTTCTACGAGCCGATGACGGCCTATCTCCTGGACGCGGCGGGTCTCCTCTGAGACCGGGCTGCCCGCCCGCCGCCGTGAGCCGGCTGCGTTGACCCGGGGATGACCTCAGGACCCCCGGCCGGGCCCACCGGGCACCCCGGGCCGTACCTGATGAACCCCGGGCGTCGCGTCGAGGTAGACCCTGCGGATCGCCGGGAAGCGCTGGCGCAGCTGCTCCTCGGCGTCCTCGCACGCCCACTCCACCTGCTCGGCCGAGGCGACGTCCCGGAAGTTCACCTTCGCGGCGATCAGGATCTCGGTCGGTCCCTGGATGAGCGTGGTCAGCTCCAGCACCTCGACGATGTGCGGCACCGTGAGCAGCTCCTCGCGCACCGACTCGCGTATCCTCGGCGGCAGCGGCCGCCCGATGAGCAGCTGGGCATTGCTGCGGCCCAGCACCCAGGCCACGTAGACCAGCAGCAGACCGATGAGGATCGAGGCGACGCCGTCCCAGACGGAGGAGCCGGTGAGCTGCGTCCCGGCCAGGCCGCCCGCCGCGAGCAGCAGACCGCTCATCGCGGCGGAGTCCTCCATCACCACGGCCTTGACCGCGGTGTCCGGGGTGTAGCGCAGATAGCGCCGCGCGGGTGTGCCGAAGCGGGCCGCCTCGCCGCGGATCAGCCGGACGCCGGTCCGCAGCGAGTAGCCCTCGAGCACGGTGGCGACGGCCAGCACGATGTACGAGGGCAGCGGATTGCCCAGCTCCTCGCCCTGCGTGAGCGTGTGGACGCCGTCGTAGACGGAGAAGACCGCGCCGCCGACGAACGTGGCGACGGACGCGAGCATCGCCCAGATGTACCGCTCGGGCCCGTAGCCCAGCGGATGCTCCTCGTCCGCCGGCTTCGCGCTCCGTTTGAGGGCGGTCAGCAGCAGGACCTCGGTGACGGTGTCCGCGACCGAATGGGCGGCCTCGGAGAGCATCGCGCTCGATCCGCTGACGACCCCGGCGACGGCCTTCGCGACGGCGATGCCCAGATTGGCCAGCGCCGCGACGATCACCGTGAAGGTGCTCTGCGGCACCTCACCGGGGTAGATCCGCTCCGCCGGCGGCACGGGCGCGTCCTCCGGCCCACCGGTGATCTTCTCGCTCGCCATGATGGGGAGCGTATGTCCGTCTCGGCCTAGCCGCGCGGGACGCGGACCACGCCCTCCTGGATCACCGAGATCGCCAGCTGCCCGTCCTGCGTGTAGATACGGGCCTGGCCCAGACCGCGGCCGCCGTGCGCGCTCGGGGACTCCTGGTCGTACAGGAGCCACTCGTCGGCACGGAAGGGCCGGTGGAACCACATCGCGTGGTCGAGCGAGGCGCCCACGACGTCACCGACCGCCCAGCCGCCCCGCCCGTGGGCCAGCAGCACCGAGTCGAGCAGCGTCATGTCGGAGACGTACGTGGCGAGGCAGACGTGCAGCAGCGGGTCGTCCGCGAGCTTGCCGTTCGTACGGAACCAGACCTGCGAACGCGGTTCGCGGCGCTCGCCGACGCTGGCGTACGGGGGAGCGTCCACGTAGCGCAGATCGACCGCGGAGCGCGCCTCCAGCATCCGCCGGGCCGTGTCCGGGTGGATGAACCGGTCCGCGTGCGCGGGCAGGGTCTCGGCGGCCGTCGGCAGGGTGTCCGGGTCCGGGGCGTCCGGCATCGGCGCCTGGTGGTCGAGCCCCTCCTCGTACGTCTGGAAGGACGCCGAGAGATGGAAGATCGGCTGGCCGTGCTGGATGGCGACGACCCGCCGGGTCGTGAAGGACTGCCCGTCACGGATGCGGTCGACCGTGTAGACGATCGGGGCACCCGGGTCACCCATCCGCAGGAAGTACGCGTGCAGGGAGTGGGCCGTGCGGTCATCGGGGACGGTGCGGCCCGCGGCGACGAGCGCCTGGGCCGCGACCTGTCCGCCGAAGACGCGGGGCACGATCGCCGAGCGCGAGCGGCCCCGGAAGTAGTCCTGCTCGATCTGCTCCAGGTCGAGCAGATCGAGCAGGTCGTCGAGCGCCTTCGTCACCTGGGCTACAGGCCCATCGACTTGGCGATGATCGACTTCATGACCTCGCTGGTGCCGCCGTAGATGCGGTTGACGCGGTTGTCGGCGTACAGGCGGGCGATCGGGTACTCGTTCATGTAGCCGTAGCCGCCGTGCAGCTGGAGGCAGCGGTCGATGACGCGGTGCGCGACCTCGGTGCAGAACAGCTTGGCGGAGGCGGCCTCGGCGGGCGTGAGCTCACCCGCGTCCAGGGCCTCCAGGGCGCGGTCGGCGACGGCCTCGGCGGCGTCCACCTCGGCCTGGCAGGCGGCCAGCTCGAACTTGGTGTTCTGGAACGAGGCGACCGGCTTGCCGAAGACCGTGCGCTCCTGCACGTACTGCTGGGCGAACCGGACGGCGGCCTTGGCCTGCGCGTACGCGCCGAAGGCGATGCCCCAGCGCTCGGACGGCAGGTTCTGGCCGAGGTAGTGGAAGCCCTTGTTCTCCTCGCCGAGCAGGTCCTCGACCGGCACCTTCACGTCGACGAACGCCAGCTCGGCGGTGTCGGAGGTGCGCAGGCCGAGCTTGTCCAGCTTGCGGCCGATGGAGTAGCCCTCGGACTTGGTGTCCACGGCGAAGAGGGAGATGCCGAAGCGGCGGTCGTCCTCGCGCGGGGCGGAGGTGCGGGCGCACACGATGACGCGGTCGGCGTGCACGCCACCGGTGATGAAGGTCTTGGCGCCGTTGAGGACGTAGTGCGAGCCGTCATCCGAGAGCTTGGCGGTGGTCTTCATGCCCGCGACGTCGGAGCCGGTGCCCGGCTCGGTCATCGCCAGCGCCCACATCTCCTCGCCGCTGACGAACTTCGGCAGGTAGCGCTTCTTCTGCTCGTCGGAGGCGAGCATCTTGATGTACGGCAGGGCGAGCAGCACGTGCACGCCGGAGCCGCCGAAATTGACGCCCGCGCGCGCGGTCTCCTCGTAGAGCACGGCCTCGAACTTGTGCGTGTCCAGGCCGGCGCCGCCGAACTCCTCGGGGACGTTGATGCCGAATATGCCCAGCTCGCCGAGCTTGTAGTAGAAGTCGCGCGGCGCCTGGCCCGCGGCGAACCACTCGTCGTAGACGGGGGCGACCTCGGCCTCGATGAAGGCGCGGATGGTCTCCCGGAACGCCTCGTGGTCCTCGTTGAATACGGTCCGGCGCACGGACGCCTCCTCATGACTGCATGGGTACGCACTGTCTAAGCGCTTGCTCAGGTTAAGTTACCCGGCGGTTCGCAACGCTGTCCAGCATCGGTTGTCAACATCACAACCATCTGAGCGCGAACCAGAGCTCCATCCGTACGTCGGCGTCGTCCAGGTCCATCCCGAGGAGCGTCGAGCAGCGGGCGATGCGCTGGCGCACCGTGTTGCGGTGGACGCCCAGGGCGACCGCCGTGCGGTCCCAGCTGCCGTGCAGCGAGAGCCAGACGCGCAGGGTCTCGGTGAGCGCGGGGGAGCCCGCGAGGGGCGCGAGGAGAGCGCGGGCGTGGATGGCGGCGTCGTCGGGTGCGACCAGCTCGCCGAGCCCGGCGCCGCGCTGGCGGGCCAGCGGCTCCCGCGTCGCCTCGGCCCGGCGCAAGGCGCGTGCGGCGGCGGTGTCGGCGGCGGTCAGGTCGGCCGGGGCGGCGGGGGCGCTCACACCGAGGGTCCAGCCCGGCTGCGGCTCGATCCGCCGGTCCCCTGAGAGCAGGATCCGTACGGTCGCGCCGTCCGCGTCCACCAGTGCGCTGCCCAGTGCCGCGCCGAGCGCCGACGCCGCGATCCGGTCGGGCGGCGGGCCGGGCCGTGCGGCATGCACGACGGTCCACGGGCCCGGCCCGAGCGCGGGCGCCACCTCGGCGGGCGGCGCCCCCAGCAGCAACCGCACCAGCGCGGCCGAGCGCCCGGTCGCGTCCACGCCCTGGTGCGGTGCGGTCAGCAGTGACAGGAGGACGACGGCCATCCCGGCCACGGTGTGGCCGCCGGGCTCCCGCGCCTCGGTCGCGATTCCCAGGACCAGGCGCTCGCCGCCGCCGAGCGCGTACGCCGCGAGGCCGACCCCGCCGACGGCGTCGGTGGCGGACAAGGGCGCGACGCGCCGGCCGCTGCCGACGGGGACGTCGGCGGGGGCTCCCGTGGTCTCCGTACCGGCCGCTCCCGCCGTACGGGGCGCGGGTGTTGGGCCCCTGGGCTCCTCGTCCGCCGCGGGCCCGACCACCGTGGCCAGCCGTGCCAGTGCCTCGCGGGCGTCGGCGGCCGGCCGGCGCCCCGACGCGTACAGGACCGAGCCGTCCGGGGAGAGGAGCGTTGCCCAGCCGCCGAGCCGGGATGCCAGCTGCTGGAGGACCGCCGGGACCGGGTCCGGGCGGGCGGCCGCGGTCGCCAGGCCCTGCTGGGCCTCGCTCACGCGGCGCACCTCCTGCAGGCGGACCTGGGCCATCAGCCGCCAGACCGCGCGGGCGATCGCCGTGAACGGGGTCTGCGGCGGCACCTCGACCAGCGGCAGCCCGTGCCGCTCGCACGCCTCGACCAGCGCGGCCGGGACGGTGTCGTGCACCGGCGCGACGCCGAAACCGATCGCCGCACCGCCGGCCTCGACGACCCGGGCCGCGTACGTCTCCGGGTCCTTCAGCAGGACGCCCGCCGTCAGCAGCAGCTCGCCGCCCAGCAGATAGGGGTACGGATCGGCCATCTCCGAGGTGTGCACCCACTGGATGGCCACGCTCTCGGGGTTCGTGGTGCCCGCGACGAGCCGCAGGCCGAGGTCCTCGCGGGCCAGCAGTGCGGCCAGCGGGATGGGTGGGGCCGGTGGGGCCGAAGGGGCGGAGGGGTGAGCGGTGGGGTCCGGCATGGTGGACGTTCCATCTGTGATCGTCTTCCAGAATGGAGGAAACGTACACTTCATCGTCGCTTTTCGGCCACCTATCGTCGAGACGTCCCAGCGGCCGCGGGTACGGGCGGATGTCCCCGCGGAAGAGCCGCTGCGTCCCCCTCATTTTCTGCACGACACGCCACTGAGGTGAAGCGAAGGAGGGCCCCATGGCCGTCGACTACGCAGTGATCGTCGTCTATCTGGCCGGCATGCTGGCCATGGGCTGGTGGGGCATGCGCCGCGCCAAGTCCAAGAGTGAGTTCCTGGTGGCGGGCCGCAGGCTCGGCCCCTGGATGTACTCCGGCACCATGGCCGCCATCGTGCTCGGCGGTGCATCCACCATCGGTGGCGTCGGTCTCGGCTACAAGTACGGCCTCTCCGGGGCCTGGATGGTCTTCACCATCGGCCTCGGCCTCCTCGCCCTCTCGATCTTCTTCTCCGCGCGCATCGCCCGGCTGAAGGTCTACACCGTCTCCGAGATGCTCGATCTCCGCTACGGCGGCCGGGCCGGTCTCATCACCGGTGTCGTGATGTGGGCGTACACGCTGATGCTCGCGGTCACCTCGACCATCGCGTACGCCACGATCTTCGACGTCCTCTTCGACATGAACCGGACGCTCGCGATCATCCTCGGCGGCTCGATCGTGGTCGCTTACTCCGCGCTCGGCGGCATGTGGTCGATCACCCTCACCGACATGGTCCAGTTCGTCGTCAAGACGATCGGTGTGCTGCTCCTGCTGCTCCCGATCGCCGTGGTCAAGGCCGGCGGCTTCGCCGAGATGAAGGCCCAGCTGCCCACCGAGTACTTCGCCCCGCTCGGCATCGGCGGCGAGACGATCTTCACGTACGTGCTGATCTACACGTTCGGCATGCTGATCGGCCAGGACATCTGGCAGCGCGTCTTCACCGCCCGCAACGACAAGGTCGCCCGCTACGGCGGCACCGTGGCGGGTACCTACTGCCTCGTCTACGCCCTCGCCGGCGCCGTCATCGGCACCGCGGCCAAGGTGCTCTACCCGAACCTCGCCAACGCCGACGACGCCTTCGCCACCATCGTCAAGGACGAACTCCCGCTCGGTGTACGCGGCCTGGTCCTCGCCGCCGCGCTCGCCGCGGTGATGTCCACCTCGTCCGGCGCCCTGATCGCCTGCGCGACGGTCGCCAACAACGACATCTGGCGGCGGCTGCGCGGCGCCATCACCCACGACCGCGCGGACGGCGAGGCGCACGACGAGGTCAAGGGCAACCGGGCGTTCATCCTGATGATGGGTGTCGCGGTGATCGTCATCGCCATCGCCCTCAACAATGTGATCGAGGCGCTGACGGTCGCGTACAACCTGCTCGTCGGCGGACTGCTCGTCCCGATCCTCGGCGGACTGCTGTGGAAGCGCGGCACGGTCCACGGCGCGCTGTCCTCCGTCATCGTCGGCGGCCTCGCGGTCATCGGCCTGATGTGGCACTACGGCATCCTCGCCAACGAGCCCATCTACTACGGCCTGCTCGCCTCGCTCGCCACGTACGTCGTCGTCTCGCTGGCCACCAAGCCGACGGACGAGGCGATCCTGGCCAACTGGCGCGAGCGTCTCGCGGGCCGCGGGCCCGAGGCCGTCGATGAGCCGGTGGCGGAGCCGGCCGTCCAGGCCACCCTCTGAATCCCGTTACAGTCGAACGACTGCGAACAGTAGGAAAAGCGTAGGAAGAAGGCATACGTCATGAGCAGCAACGAGACGCCGCGCGGCCCCATCGACTCGTCCCGCGTCCCGCGGTACGCCGGACCCGCGACGTTCGCCCGGCTGCCCCGGCTCGACGAGGTCGGCACCACGGATGTCGCCGTCGTCGGCGTGCCCTTCGACGCCGGGGTCTCGTACCGCCCCGGCGCGCGCTTCGGCGGCAACGCCATCCGTGAGGCGTCGAGGCTCCTGCGGCCGTACAACCCGGCGCAGGACGCCTCGCCCTTCGCGCTCGCCCAGGTCGCGGACGCGGGTGACATCGCCGCCAACCCGTTCAACATCAACGAGGCCGTCGAGACCATCGAGGCCGCCGCCGACGACATCCTCGGCACCGGCGCCCGCATGATGACCCTCGGCGGCGACCACACCATCGCGCTGCCGCTGCTGCGCTCGGTCGCCAAGAAGCACGGCCCCGTCGCGCTGCTCCACTTCGACGCGCACCTGGACACCTGGGACACGTACTTCGGCGCCGAGTACACCCACGGCACCCCGTTCCGCCGTGCCGTCGAGGAGGGGATCCTCGACACCGAGGCGCTCTCCCACGTCGGCATCCGCGGCCCGCTGTACGGCAAGCAGGACCTGACCGACGACGAGAAGATGGGCTTCGGCATCGTCACCTCGTCGGACGTCTACCGCCGCGGCGCCGACGAGGTCGCCGACCAGCTGCGCCAGCGCATCGGCGACCGCCCGCTCTACATCTCCATCGACATCGACTGCCTCGACCCGGCGCACGCCCCCGGCACCGGCACCCCCGAGGCCGGCGGCATGACCTCCCGTGAGCTGCTGGAGATCCTGCGCGGGCTCGCCTCCTGCAACCTGGTCTCCGCCGATGTCGTCGAGGTCGCCCCCGCGTACGACCACGCAGAGATCACCTCGGTCGCGGCCTCCCACACCGCGTACGAGCTGACCACGATCATGTCCCGCCAGATCGCCGCGAACCGCGCCGCCGGCGCGGAGCAGAGCGCGAAGTAACCCCCCGGCCCTGCGGGCACGGCGCAGGCCCGCCGGCCGCGCGCGCAGGGCCTCGCCGGGCCGCGCCCGGCGGTCCGGCGGCCTCGCGACCGTGGCCCGTGGCCCTGGTGGCCGGGGCGCCCGGCATCAGGATCGGACACCGGCACGCCAGTCGCTCGCGCGCACGCCATGCCGCCACCGGCCCCCGCGGCCGGATCGCCGGGGCCGGTGGCCGGGCAGGCATCAACGGACACCGGCGCCCCGGGCCGCTAGCGGCCCATGCCATGCCGGCTGCGGCCCAGCGGCCGGAGCACCAAGGCCCCCGTGCCACAGCTGGTCCGGCACCAGGGGAACGGCCGCGCCAAGGCCCCGGCGCATCCGGCGCGTTCCGGCGGAAGGGCATCAAGGAAGGGACACCCCATGACCCACGACCACGACCTCGTACTGCGCCCCACGGCGGCACAGATCGCGGCCGCGCTCACCCCGCCGGCCGGGCGCAACGGCGGTGACCTCGTCATCGAGACCCTCGCCGGGCTCGGCGCGACCACGGTCTTCGGCCTGCCGGGCCAGCACGCGCTCGGCATGTTCGACGCGCTGCGCCGCTCCGACCTGAGGTACGTCGGCCTCCGGGTCGAGAACAACGCGGGCTTCGCGGCCGACGCGTACGGCCGGATCACCGGCCAGGTCGCCCCGCTTCTGCTCTCCACCGGACCCGGCGCGCTGACCTCGCTCGCCGCGCTCCAGGAGGCCGCGGCGGCCAGCGCCCCCGTACTCGCGATCTCCAGCCAGATCCCGTCCGCGGGCCTCGGCGGCGGACGCCATGGCTATCTGCACGAACTGCGCGACCAGAAGGCGTCGTTCCGCGACATCGTGAAGTCCGTGCACACGGTGCGCACGGCGTCGCAGATCCCGTCGGCGATCGCCGCCGCCTGGGAGTCCGCGCTCAGCGCCCCGCACGGCCCGGTCTGGGTGGAGATCCCGCAGGACGTGCTGCTCGCCGAGACGGGCCTGCCGGTCGTCACGGCCATGGACGCGACCCCGCGCGACCTCGTGCCGCGCCCGGAGCTGACCGCCGTCGCCGCGCACCTGCTGCAGAACGCCGAGCGCCCGGCGATCATCGCGGGCGGCGGTGTCGTACGCTCCGACGCCTCCGGCAAGCTGCTGGCGCTCGCCGAGAAGCTGGACGCCCCGGTCGTCACCACCTTCGGCGGCAAGGGTGCCTTCCCCTGGGAGCACCCGCTCTCGATGCAGTCCTGGCTGGAGGACCGGCACACCACCGACCTCCTGGAGGACGCCGACGTCCTCCTGGTCGTCGGCTCGGGTCTCGGCGAACTCTCCTCGAACTACCACACGTTCGCGCCGCGCGGCCGGGTCGTCCAGATCGAGGCGGACCTCGGCAAGCTGGAGTCCAACCACGCCGGCCTCGGCATCCACGCCGACGCCCGTATCGCGCTCACCGCACTCCTCGAGACGGTGGTGGCGCGGCGCGACCCGTCGGCCGCCGAGCGGGTCGCGACCCTGCTGGCGAAGGTACGGGAGCGGATCGCCGGCCAGGGGCTGACCCTGGAGCAGCAGCTGATCTCCGCGGTCCGGGACGCCCTGCCGGACGATGCGCCGAGCTTCTGGGACATGACGATCCTGGCCTACTGGGCCTGGTCCGCCTTCGACGCCCGGCGCCCCAACACCATGCACTCCGCCCAGGGCGCCGGCGGCCTCGGCTACGGCTTCCCGGCGGCGCTCGGCGCCGCAGCGGCGGACCCCGGCCGACCGGTGCTCGCGGTGTCCGGCGACGGCGGCGCGATGTACTCGATCGCCGAGCTGGCGACCGCGAAGCAGTACGGCCTGCCGGTGACCTGGCTGATCGTCGACGACGGCGGCTACGGCATCCTGCGCGAGTACATGACGGACGCCTTCGGCGAGGCCACGGGGACCGAGCTGTCCCGCCCGGACTTCGTCGCGCTCGCCGAGTCCTTCGGGGTGCCCGCGGTCCGCACGTCGACGGAGTCGCTGCGCGAGGACCTGGCCAAGTCGCTGGCCCAGCCCGGGCCTTCGGTGGTCGTGCTGCCCGCCGTGCTGAGGATGTTCGCGCCGACGCACCTCTGATCCGGCGCGGCCTCGAGGCGTGGTCCGTGTGGGCGCGGGCACTGTGCCGTCACAGTGTCCGCGCCCGCACGGCTTTCCGTATTCCCGTACAACTTTTCGCCATCCGGTGAGTCTTCCGATGCGTGACTCACCACTCCATATCCCGCCGCCGCAGACGCGGCGCTCTCGGCGCGGCCCTGGCCGTGGGAGTGCTCCTGCCGACAGCTCTGTCGGCGGCACCCGCCTCCGCCGTGACCCCAGCCGTGAGCTGTACCTCGAACAAGGCCGGACTCGCGACCAAGCTGTCGGCCGACATCGCCGCCGCGCTCAAGGGGCGCTCCTCGATGACCGCCGTCGCCGTCTACGACCGCCCCACCAACACCCACTGCGAACTCCGCGCCACGCAGAAGTTCGACTCCGCGAGCGTCGTGAAGGCGACCGTGCTGGCGACACTGCTGTGGGACGCCGGCAAGCAGGCGCGGCGGCTGACCGACCGCGAGGTCACTCTCACCACCGCCATGATCACCAAGTCGGACAACAGCGCCACCACCCAGCTGTGGAACCAGCTCGGCGTCACCAAGATCAAGGCGTTTCTGCAGACCGCCGGCATGACGATGACCGTTCCCGGCTCGGGCAGCTACTGGGGGCTCACCCAGATCACCGCTCGTGACCAGCGCAAGCTGCTGGGCCTGGTCACCAACAAGAACGGTGTGCTCAGCGACAGCTCACGCGCGTACATGCAGAGCCTGATGCGACGCGTGATCTCCTCGCAGCGCTGGGGCACCCCGGTCGGCGCGCCCACCAGCGTGACCGTCCACGTGAAGAACGGCTGGCTGTCCCGTGCCACGCACGGCTGGCGGGTGCACAGCATCGGCGCATTCACCAGCACCACGGCGAACTACTCGATCACCGTCCTCACGCACGACAACGCGACGATGACCGACGGCGTCAACACCATCCAGGCCGTCGCCCGCGTCGTGCACAGGGACCTCAACCCGACCGCGTCGACGTACTCGCTGGTCCCCGCGCCCGCCGTCCCGCAGGAGGCCATGCCGGCGGTGCCGGAGCGCGGCCCGGCCTCGTAAGGCCTTTCTCCCGCACAAGGGCCGGTCCTAGGACCGGAGACCGTACTTTGTTGCGGCGGGATGAAATCCGCCCGCGCCCGCGTTGGTGCCTTCCGGTAGATCAGGATCAAAATCCGGAGCCGGGAGGCACCCGTGGCGGCGGCGTCAGAGCAATCGTGGGCACGACGGCTGGCCGCATACGCCTGGCGGTACCGGCAGAACGTCGTGCTCGCCCTCGGGTCGTCCCTCGGCGGCATGGCCGTGATGGCCGTCGTCCCGCTGATCACCAAGGTCGTCATCGACGACATCATCGTCGAGCACACACGGTCCCTGGCCGTCTGGACCGGACTGCTGATCGCCGCCGCGGTCGTCGTCTACGTCCTCACGTACATCCGCCGCTACTACGGCGGACGGCTCGCCCTCGACGTCCAGCACGACCTCCGTACCGAGATGTACGGCACGATCAGCCGGCTCGACGGCCGGCGCCAGGACGAGCTGTCCACCGGCCAGGTCGTCGGCCGCGCCACCAGCGACCTCCAGCTCATCCAGGGCCTGCTCTTCATGCTCCCGATGACGATCGGGAACGTCCTGCTCTTCCTCATCTCCCTCGGCATCATGGCCTGGCTGTCGCTGCCGCTCACCCTGATCGCGATCGCCGTGGCCCCCGCCCTGTGGTTCATCGCCAAGCGCAGCCGGGTGAAGCTGCACCCCGCCACCTGGTACGCCCAGCAGCAGGCCGCCGCCGTCGCGGGCGTGGTCGACGGGGCCGTCTCCGGCGTCCGCGTCGTCAAGGGCTTCGGCCAGGAGGAGCAGGAGACCGGAAAGCTCAGGGACGTCGGCCGCAGGCTGTTCGCCGGCCGGCTGCGCACGATCCGGCTGAACGCCACGTACACCCCCGCCCTGCAGGCCGTCCCCGCGCTCGGGCAGGTGGCGATGCTGGCGCTGGGCGGCTGGCTGGCCACGCGCGGGCAGATCACCCTCGGGACGTTCGTCGCCTTCTCGACCTATCTCGCGCAGCTCGTCGGCCCGGTGCGGATGCTCGCCATGGTGCTGACCGTGGGCCAGCAGGCGCGTGCCGGTGTGGAGCGGGTCCTGGAGCTCATCGACACCGAGCCGACGATCAAGGACGGTACGAAGGAGCTTCCCGCGAACGCCCCGGCGACGGTCGAGTTCGACGACGTCAGCTTCTCCTACGGGGACGGGGACGCCGCACGGCCCGTGCTGGACGGCTTCTCGCTGGAGATCCGACCGGGCGAGACCGTCGCCGTCGTCGGCTCCTCCGGCAGCGGCAAGTCCACCGTCTCGCTGCTGCTGCCGCGCTTCTACGACGTGACGCGCGGCGCCGTCCTCGTCGGCGGCCACGACGTCCGCGAACTGACCCTGGACTCACTGCGGGCCGCCATCGACCTCGTACCGGAGGACAGCTTCCTCTTCTCCGACAGCGTCCGCGCGAACATCGCGTACGGGAAGCCCGACGCGACGGAGGAGGAGATCGTCCAGGCCGCGCGCACCGCACAGGCGGACCGTTTCATCGACGAGCTGCCGGGCGGCTACGACACCAAGGTCGGCGAGCACGGCCTCACCCTCTCCGGCGGCCAGCGCCAGCGCATCGCCCTCGCCCGCGCGATCCTCGCCGACCCCCGGCTGCTGCTCCTCGACGACGCGACGTCCGCCGTGGACGCGCGCGTCGAGCACGAGATCCATGAGGCGCTGCGCGGCGTCATGGCCGGGCGCACGACTCTGCTGATCGCCCACCGCCGCTCCACGCTCGGCCTCGCCGACCGGATCGCCGTCCTCGACGAGGGCCGGCTGGCCGACATCGGCACCCATGAGGAGCTGCAGGAACGGTCCGCGCTGTACCGGCGGCTGCTGACCGACCCCGACGAGCTGGGCGGTGTGTCGCCGGGACACGCCGTTCCCGTGGAGCTGCCTGAGGACCGGACGGTCCTGGAGGAGCTGGAGGCGGAGTTCGACGCCGAGCGCGGCATCACGCCCCCGCTCTGGGTGCGCAAGGAGGAGGCCGAGGAGGACGAGGTCACCGGCGCCACCCCCGAGCTGCTGGCCCAGGTCGCGGCGCTGCCCCCGGCCACCGACACTCCCCAGGTCGACGAGGCACGGGCGGTGAGGGCCGAGGAAGCGTACGGGCTGCGCCAGCTGCTGCGCGGCTTCGGACCGCCGCTGCTGGTCAGCCTGCTGCTCGTCGCGATGGACGCGGGCATGGGCCTGCTGCTGCCGGTGCTGATCCGGCACGGCATCGACGACGGTGTGGAGAAGGTGGCGCTGGGCGCGGTGTGGGCGGCGTCCGGTTTCGCCATGCTCACGGTCGTGGTGCAGTGGGCCGCGCAGATCGGTGAGACCCGGATGACCGGGCGCACCGGCGAGCGCATCCTCTACGCGCTGCGGCTGAAGATCTTCGCGCAGCTGCAGCGGCTCGGGCTCGACTACTACGAGCGCGAGCTGACCGGCCGGATCATGACCCGGATGACGACGGACGTGGACGCCCTGTCCACCTTCCTGCAGACGGGTCTGGTCACCGCCTTCGTGTCGGTCGTCACCTTCTTCGGCATCATGGCCGTGCTGGTCGTGATCGATGTGCAGCTGGCGCTGGTGGTCTTCGCGACCCTGCCGGTCCTGTTCGTCGGCACGTTCTTCTTCCGCCGCAAGTCGGTGAAGGCGTACGAACTGGCCCGTGAGCGGATCAGCGTCGTCAACGCCGACCTCCAGGAGTCGGTCAGCGGGCTGCGGATCGTGCAGGCGTTCCGCCGCGAGGGCTCGGGCAACCGGCGGTTCGTGGAGCGCAGCGAGAGCTACCGCGAGGCGCGGGTGCGCGGCCAGTGGCTGATCTCCGTGTACTTCCCCTTCGTCCAGCTGCTGTCGTCGGTGGCGGCCGCGGCCGTACTGATCGTCGGCGCCGGGCGGATCGAGGCGGGGACCCTCACGACGGGTGCGCTGGTGGCGTATCTCCTGTACATCGACCTGTTCTTTGCGCCCGTGCAGCAGCTGTCGCAGGTCTTCGACGGCTACCAGCAGGCGACGGTGTCGCTGGGCCGCATCCAGGAGCTGCTGCGCGAGCCGACGTCGACGGCCGAGGCACGCGAGCCGCTCGATGTGCTGTCGCTGCGCGGCGAGATCGCCTTCGAGGACGTGTCGTTCGCCTACGGCGACGACGAAGAGGCCCTGACCGGAGTCGACCTGCGGATCCCGGCCGGGCAGACGGTCGCCTTCGTCGGGGAGACGGGCGCCGGTAAGTCCACGCTGGTCAAGCTGGTGGCGCGGTTCTACGACCCGACGAGCGGACGGGTCACCGCCGACGGCACCGATCTGCGCGAGCTGGACCTCACCGCGTACCGGCACCGGCTCGGTGTCGTCCCGCAGGAGGCGTACCTCTTCCCGGGCACGGTGCGCGACGCCATCGCGTACGGGCGTCCGGAGGCGACCGACGCGGAGGTGGAGGCGGCGGCACGCGCGGTCGGCGCCCACGACATGATCGCCACGCTGGACGGCGGTTATCTCCACGAGGTCGCCGAGCGCGGCCGCAACCTCTCGGCCGGCCAGCGCCAGCTCATCGCCCTGGCGCGGGCGGAGCTCGTGGACCCGGACGTGCTGCTGCTCGACGAGGCGACCGCCGCACTGGACCTGGCCACCGAGGCACAGGTCAACCAGGCCACGGACCGGCTCGCCGGCCGCCGCACGACCCTCGTCGTCGCCCACCGCCTCACCACCGCGGCCCGCGCCGACCGCGTGGTCGTCATGGCACACGGCCGGGTCGTCGAGGACGGCACGCACGACGAACTGCTGGCCCTGGGCAGGCGGTACGCCGAGCTGTGGCGGACGTTCGTCGGGGAAGAGGCACCCACTCCGGCCTGAACCGGACACGCGCAGGGCGGGCCGCGGGGCCCGGACGGCAACCGTCCGGGCCCTCGCTGCGTCGTACGTCAGTACGGCTTGGTGTCTGAGGGGAGCAAGGGTGTTCGGAAGACTGCTGGTGCATGTGCTCGCGGTGCTCTCGGTCGTCGTGGCGCTGTCGCTGACGGGTCCGGCGACGCAGGAGGCCGCGGCCGCATCCGTGTGCTCCGGACGCCCGTCGAAGACCGTCGGGTTCGCCACGGGTGAGCTGCGTGTCTTCAAGACCCGGCAGTACGTGTGCGCCCTCACCGTCGCCAGGCAGCCCGGCACCCGGCGGGTCATGTCGGTGTCCCTCCAGCCGCGCGGCGGCCACGCCGCAGTGGACAAGGGGCGTTTCACCCGGCAGGCCGGACCGGTCACCGTCCATGCGCTCAATCGCTGCGTCCGCGCCTCGGGTTCCATCGCCGGAAAGAGCGTCTCGACCGGCTGGATCCTCTGCTGACGCCGGCGCCGGCACGCCGGCGCCGGCGCCGGCTGTTGTACGGCGATCCAACTGGGTCTGGCGATACGGGTGTTGCGCCCGCTAGGTTCACCGACACCGTTGTGAACCAAGGGGAGGGTGCATGCGCAGAACGCTCAGATGGCTGTTGTCGCTGGTCGTGCTCATAGGCATGGCGGGAGCGACGGCGAGCGCGGCCACCGCCGCCGAGCCGGCCACCGGCTCATCGGAAGCGTCCACCGACATCAAGGACCGGATTCTCGCGATCCCCGGAGTGAGCCTGATCGAGGAGAAGCCGTACCCCGGCTACCGCTACTTCGTCCTCAACTTCACCCAGCCGGTCGACCACCGGCATCCGTCCAAGGGCACGTTCCAGCAGCGCATCACCCTGCTGCACAAGGACACGTCACGCCCGACCGTCTTCTACACCAGCGGCTACAACGTCTCCACGAACCCCGGCCGTCGGGAGCCGACGCAGATCGTGGACGGCAACCAGGTCTCGCTGGAGTACCGCTTCTTCACTCCGTCCCGGCCCGACCCGGCGGACTGGTCCAAGCTCGACATCTGGCAGGCCGCGAGCGACCAGCACCGTGTCTTCACCGCGCTGAAGAAGATCTACGACAAGAAGTGGATAGCCACGGGCGGTTCCAAGGGCGGTATGACCGCCACCTACTACGAGCGCTTCTACCCGCGTGACATGGACGGCGTCGTCGCGTACGTCGCCCCCAACGACGTGAACAACCAGGAGGACTCGGCCTACGACCGGTTCTTCGAGGGGGTCGGCACCAAGGAGTGCCGCGACAGGCTGAACGCGGTGCAGCGCGAGGCCCTCGTCCGGCGCGAGCCGCTGGAGGCCCGTTACACCGCCTACGCGGCCGAGAACGGCTACACCTTCAGCACGGTCGGATCGCTCGACAAGGCGTTCGAGGCCGTCGTCCTCGACTACACCTGGGCCTTCTGGCAGTACAGCCTGCTGGCCGACTGCGACACCGTGCCGGTCGCGTCCACCGCCACCGACCAGGAGATCTGGGACAGCGTCGACGCGATCTCCGGCTTCTCCTTCTACACCGACCAGGGGCTGGCCCCGTACACGCCGTACTACTACCAGGCCGGCACGGAGCTGGGCTCGCCCGACATCACGCTGCCGCACCTCGAGGGCCTCAGCCGCTACGGCTACCAGCCGCCGCGGAACTTCGTGCCGGGGGACATCCCCATGCGGTTCAAGCCGTGGGTCATGAACGACGTGGACAGCTGGGTCAGGCACAACGCCCAGCGGATGCTCTTCGTCTACGGGCAGAACGACCCGTGGGGTGCGGAGCCCTTCCGCCTCGGCAAGGGGGTGCGGGACAGCTACGTCTTCACGGCGCCGGGTGCCAACCACGGTGCCAACGTGGCCCGTCTGAACCCTGAGGAGAAGGCGAAGGCCACCGCCCGGATCCTGGAGTGGGCGGGCGTCGCGCCGGCCGCCGTCCAGGCCGACCCGTCCAAGGCGAAGCGGCTGACCCAGCCCGACGCGAAGCTCGACAGGCTGGACCTCGAGCGGGAGCCGTTCACGCTGCGGCCGTAGGGAGCGGCCACGCGGTGCACAACCGCGTGGTGCGCGGCCGTTGTCGCTGTGGGCTGCGTTCGCTGTGTGGTTACACACGGCGGGCGCAGCCCACCGGCCTTTCGCCGTCCAACTGGACGTACAGATCGGTCGCCGGCGGGCACTGCGCCCGCCTCTCCACCGCGGAAGCCACCTCGAACTCGGGCCGCTGCTCGCCCGAACCGTCACACGCCGTCTCCTTCACCTGCCCCTTGCGGGAGGTGTAGACGCAGTCGCCCGGTACGGTGTGCGGTCCGCCGCCCCCGCCCGGGTCACCCGGATGGGGCGGCTCCAGATTGCGCATGCACGCATAGCCCTGCGGCACGGTCCCGTCGCCGTCCTCGTCGGCCGACGGTCGGCTCTGGGAGATGTGCAGGACGAAGTCGGTCGCGGTCGGGCAGGCCGGGCCGTCCGCCCGGCGCCCTTCGTGGCGCACGACGACCCGGGCGGACGCCTTCTCGCTCGTGCACGGCACCTCACGGACGTCGCCCCCGCCGCCGCGGCTGCTGCAGTCGCCGGGCCCCAGGAACACCGCCCCGTACCCGGACGGCCCGGCCGGCACCAAGCCTGTCCCGGTCTCGGTCTGCCGGGATCCGTCCGCGTCCGAGCCGCCGCGCCCCGACGGCCCCTGGCAGCCTAGGGCGCCGCCGAGGACGAGCGTGACGCACACCACCCCCACGCCCAGCTGACGCATACGCATGCACTTCCCCCCGGTCGGTCCGTCCCAGCGTGGCCCGCGGAAGCGGGCACACGCCAGGGGAGCGGGGGGCTTTCCGTCGTGTGGGGGTGGTGCGCCGGTAGCGCGGCGTACCCCGCGCTACGTCTTACTGCGTCGGCCCGGTCAGTACGTCAGCCCGTATCCGACCGGGTAGAGCACCTGCGTCGGATCGGCCGCGCGCTGCACGGGCACCGGCAGACTGCCCTCCGGCCCGGCGTGCCCCGCGATCACCCTTACGGCGGCGCGGAGTTCGACGTCCGTCCAGCTGTACGCGGCGAGCGAGGCGGCGAAGCCGGTGCCGGTCAGCTGGGCGATGTCGTACGGGTTGCGGATGGCGACCGTGACCACGGGCACGCCGGTCGCGGCGAGCCGGGACACGAGGGTGCGCTGGGGGCTGGTCGCCGAGACGTTGTACGTACCGACGACCACGACGTCCTTGCCGGCCGCGGCGGCCGCCGCCTCGTCGATCTTTGCGGCGGTCGGGGTGATGCCGGTGGACACGGCCGTGGCGGTGAAGCCCAGTTCGGTGAAGGCCTTGGCCAGGGTGGCCGTGGGCGGGCCGGTCGTGCCGGAGGGGGACGCCGGGTCCGCGCCGACGACGAGGACGTTGCCGTGGCTGCGGCGGGAGAGCGGCAGGAAGCCGTTCTCGTTCACCAGCAGGGTCGTGGTCTCCTCGGCGATCCGGTCGGCGGCGGCGAGGTGGCTGTGGGTCCCGACCATGCGGTCCACGCCCTCGTGCGAGACGAACGGGTCGCGGAACAGCCCGAGTTTCGACTTCAGGAGGAGGATGCGCAGGATCGACTCCTCGACGCGCTCCTCGGTCAGCTCGCCGCTCTTGACCGCCTCGAGCACAGCGTTCCAGGCGATGCTCAGGCTCGGCGGGTTGAGCAGCTGGTCGCAGCCCGCCTTCAGCGCGAGTACCGGGACACGTTCGTCACCGTACTTCTGGCGCACGCCCGCCATGCCCAGGGAGTCGGTGACCACGACCCCGTCGTAGCCGAGCTGCTCGCGCAGGATGCCCGTGAGGATGGGCCGGGAGAGCGTCGCCGGGTCCTCGCTCGGGTCGAGCGCGGGGACCACGATGTGCGCGGTCATGATCGAGTCGATCCCGGCGGCGACGGCCGCCCGGAACGGCGGCGCGTCCAGCTCGCCCCACTGCTCACGCGTGTGGTGGATGGTGGGCAGGGCGTAGTGGCTGTCGTCCTTCGTGTCGCCGTGCCCCGGGAAGTGCTTGGACGTCGCGGCGATGCCCGCGCCCTGGTAGCCGCGCACCTGGGCGGCGACGAGCCCGGCCACGGCCTGCGGGTCGGCGCCGAAGGAGCGTACGCCGATGACGGGGTTGGCCGGATTCACGTTCACATCGGCGACCGGCGCGTAGTTCTGCGTGATGCCCATCGCGGCGAGCTCGGTGCCCGCGATCCGCGCGGCCTCGTGGGCGCGTGAGCGCGAGCCGCCCGCCCCCAGCGCCATCGCGCCCGGCACGAGGGTCGCGGGCTTGCCGACCCGGGCGACGATGCCGTGCTCCTGGTCGGTGGATATCAGCAGGGGAACGGGCGTGGGCTGGGCGAGGCCCGCCTGCTGGATGCCGTTGGAGAGGTCGGCTATCTGGTGGGGTTCGCGGGTGTTGTGCGCCCAGGCGAAGTAGATGATGCCGCCCACGTGGTAACGCTCGATCAGCTCCGCGGCGGTCCTGACGCCGATCTCCTTGAGGTTGGCGTCGATGTCGGCCTGGTCGGGGGTGGTGGCGGAGTGCCCGTACACCCGCATGACGAAGAGCTGGCCGACCTTCTCCTCCAGACTCATCCGCGAGATGAGGTGCTTGAGGCGGTTGCGCGTGGCGGCTTCGGCGTCGCCCGGGGCGGAGGCGAGGGCCGAGGCCGGGGCGAGCGCGACGGCCGCGGCTCCGGCGGCGGTCGCGGCGAGGAGAGTACGTCTGGAGGGGGTCGTTCGGTCCTGCACTGGTGCTCCTCCCGTGAAGGAAACTTCCAAGGAGCCACGGATATCCGGAAAGTAACTGCCAGTCAAGGGATCCGGCAGGGACGGGTGCGCGGGGTGGGCGTGACGGAGCCCGGCGACGGCGGGGCATGGCGGCGTGACGTGGGCCGTGGGTTCGGGGCCGGGGAGTGGGACGTGCCCGGAGGAGGGCCGCCACCGGCGCTAGGGAGGGGGCGCACCGGTGGCGGCGTGGACTGCCGGCCGCAGGCGGCTGGAGAGGGGAGTCAGCGATCGCAGCCAGCAGCGAGGGCCGACACCGCTCTGCGGTGACTCACCGGCAGGACGGGACTTGGACGGTGCGGGATCGCCGCAGGTTCCCCGTACTGCGAAGATTTCCTGCATTCCTGAGCAATGATGCGGATGATGCCGTTGTGACCCTGTCCGGGTGTGATCCCTTCCGGGTGTGACCCCTCCCGGGTGTGACCCCTCCCGGGTGTGACCCCGTCCGGGTTTGTGCGTACGTCGACGTACGTCAGCGCCACTCGTGTACGTCCACGAGCGTGCCCGCCGTGAGGTCCGGACGTCCCCAGAAGTCCCCGACCTGGGTCGCCACGACGAGCACCGGCTGCCCATCGGTGCCGAGGTGAGCCGTGTAGAACCCGAACACCCACGACGGCTCCGCAACCAGGTCCCGCGGAGGCTTGAGCCGCACCAGCTCATTCCCGTCGGCCTCGTACACGACCGCGTTGTCCGACGGGGTGTACGGCGTGTCGTCCAGCGCCTCGACGACGAGAACCCGGCCGTCCCACGCCAGCGCGGCCTGGGTGGGGCGCGCGTACACCTTCTCCACGGTCCGCCCGTCGTCCGTCCAGCGCACGACCCGGTCGCCGTGGCTCCAGCCGATGAGGACGGGGGCGTGGTGGCGGGCGGCCTGGGGGTTCCGCGTGACCTGCGGGTGCTGGTCGTGCCGGTCCTGGCTCACGGGGAATCTCCACGGGTTGCCGATGGAACCACCGCCTCCAGCCTACTCACCTCCCCTCCACCCCCCACCGGCTCCGCTTTAGCGTTGCTTCCATCAACCATGAAGTAATCCGCACTGGTGCTACATGGTTGCCACCGGCGAAGATCTATCCATGCGCCCCGCCCATGTCGCACTCGCTGCCCTCGTCGCCGCCGTCTGGGGCGTGAACTTCGTCGTTATCGAGATCGGCCTCGAGCACTTCCCCCCTCTCCTCTTCTCGGCCCTGCGCTTCCTCGTCGCCGCCCTGCCGGCGGTGTTCTTCGTCGGCCGCCCCAAGGTGGCCTGGAAGTGGGTCGTCGCCGTCGGCCTGGTGCTGGGCGTCGCCAAGTTCGGCCTGCTCTTCACCGGTATGAACGAAGGCGCCCCGGCCGGACTGTCCTCCCTGATCCTCCAGATCCAGGCCGTCTTCACCGCGCTCTTCGCATTCCTGGCCCTGGGCGAGCGACCGGGTCGGACACGCGTACTCGGCATGCTGATCGCCCTCTCGGGCATCGGGGTGGCCGCGGTCGACGAAGGCGGCTCGGGCCCGTTGACCGGCTTCGCCCTGGTGATCGCCGCGGCGGCCTGCTGGGGCGTCTCCAACGTCCTCACCCGCAGGGCGTCCCCGCCCGACGCCCTCAACTTCATGGTCTGGGTGTCGGCCGTTCCCGTGCTCCCCCTGTTCGCCCTCTCCCTTCTGCTGGAAGGCCCGGACCAGGACCTCGCCGCACTCCGCGCCCTCGACTGGCCGGGCGTCGGCGTCATCGTCTACGTCGCCTGGATCACCACGGTCTTCGGCTTCGGTGCCTGGGGATGGCTCCTTCGCCGCCACCCCGCCTCGTCCGTGGCTCCGTTCTCCCTTCTCGTCCCGGTCTTCGGCATGTCGTCCGCGGCCCTCTTCCTGGACGAGTCGGTCAGCCCCCTCCGCTGGTGCGCGGCAGCCCTCCTCGTCGGCGGAGTCGCGCTCACCTCCCTGGCGCGGACAACGACTCCAGGTGCTTCCTCCCCGCCTCCAGCAGCCCCGGCAGGTCCGGCGCCTGTGGATGCCAACGCTTCTCGTGCTCCCAGCACACCCAGCCGTCCTCGCCCGTGAGGGCCAGGCACTCGGCGAGGGGCAGGACGCCGCTGCCCAGGGGGAGGGGGGTGCGGTTCTCCCGCGAGGCGATGTCCTTGACCTGGACATAGCCGAGGAACGGGGCGAGGGCGGCATGGGTGGTCGCCGGGGCCTCGTCGCCCAGCCACGGGTGCATGACGTCCCACAGCGCCCCCGCATGGCGGTGGCCGACCGTGCCCAGGATGCGGGAGACCGCTTCGCCGGTCCGGTGCGAGTCGTGCGTCTCCAGCAGGATCCGCACGCCCAGGTCCGCCGCGGTCTCCGCCGCCGCGGCCAGCCGTCGCGCTGCCGTCGCGTCCGCCGTGTCCTGGTCCTGGTCGCCGCCACCGGGGAAGACCCGTATGTACGAGGCGCCCAAGTCCCTGGCCAGACCGAGTAGTTCGTCGATCTCCCGGCGTACGGCCTCGTCGTCGCCCGCGGCCGCCACCCGTGCGTAGCCGGCGACCGTCAGGATCTCCACGCCTGCGCGGGCGAACTCGTCCACCACCGCCACCCGTTCGCGCATGCCGATTCCCGGATGAACCGGCTCCTCGGCGTCGGCCCTCAGCTCCACTCCCTGGTAGCCGGTCGCGGCGGCGAGGGCGGCAACCTCGGGGACGGGCATCCCGGGAACTCCGAGCGTCGAGAAGGCGAGCTTCACTTGGGTGATCCTTCCTGGAGGGGCAGCCGCCAGTCCTGGCCGACCAGATCCGCCCCGTACGAGCGGTGGGGCTTCTCGGCGACGAGGGTGAAACCGGCACGCTGATAGATCTTGCGGGCGGCGGTCAGTACGTCGTTCGTCCACAGGACCAGCTCGCGGTAACCGACATCGCGGGCGAAGTCCACCACTGCGCCGACCAGTTGGTCACCGAGGCCGTGCCCGCGTGCCTCCGGCTCGACCAGAAGCAGTCTCAGCCGGGCGGTGGCCGGTGCCTCGTCCCGTACGCACATCACCGACCCGACCGGGCGGCCGTCCAGCTCCGCTATCCACACGCGCTCCAGATGCGGGTCGTGGTCCTGGGCGAAGTCCGCGACTATGCGGGCGACCAGGCCTTCGAAGTCCGTGTTCCACCCGAACTCCGCGGCGTAGAGCGCGCCATGGCGCTGGACGATCCAGCCGAGGTCGCCGGGGACTGGATCGCGCAGCACGGGTCCCTCGCGGTGGCGGTCCTGGTCGGGGCGGGCCTCGCCCAGTATGCCCCGCACCGTGCGCATCGCCTCCGTCAGACGGGGGCGGTCGTCCGTCGGCACGGCGGACAGCAGCTTGCCGACGGCTTCCCGCGACCGCTCGTCCAGCAGCGCGGTCGCCTCACGCCCGCGCTCGGTGAGCGTGATGCGCTGGCGCCGCGAATCCACCTCCGAGGGGGCACGCTCGACCAGACCGTCCCGCTCGAACTTGCCGAGCAGCCGGCTCAGATACCCCGCATCCAGGGAGAGCTCCATCCGGAGGTCGGCTGCGTCCGTGCGCGGGGCGTGCGCCAGCTCGTACAGCACGCGGGACTCGGTCAGTGTGTACGGCGTGTACAGATGCTTGCTGTAGTCGAGCGCGCCGATGAGGTTCGTGTAGAAGCGGTTGAAAGCGCGGACCTCGTGAATAGCCATGATCCACCCCTGACCTTTCTTTGACTGAGTCAAGGCTAGGTCCGGGCGGCAACCCCCGACAAGGCCTGTGGATAACTTCGCCCCGAGCCCCGAGCCCCGAGCCCCGAGCCCCGAGCCCCGAGCCCCGAGCCCCGAGCCTGGCGGACCGCGGACGCGCCACGACCATGCCCGGCCGGCGTGCGGGCCCGCCCGCGTCGCCTTGCATTCGGCCCCGCTCGGGCCGCCGCGCTCTGGCCGCCCTGCTCAGGCCGCCGCGCCCAGGTCGCCCTGCTCAGGCCGCCGCGCCCAGGTCGCGCCGCTCAGGCCGCCCCGCCCGGCCGTGCCCCGGCCTTACCCCCTCTTCGGCGGCGCCGTCGACGCCCGCGCCATGAGCTCCGCGCCGATCGTGGCGATACCCCCGGGCGGCGGCGCCTCCTTGCCCATGGCCAGCCGCCCTGCCCGTACCCCGGCCTCGTGGAGCGGCAGCCGTACCGTCGTCAGGGCCGGGACCGCGTCCACCGAGAACGGAAGGTCGTCGAAGCCGGCCACCGACACGTCCTCCGGAATGCGCAGGCCCTGGTCCCGCAGGGCCGCGCAGGCGCCCAGTGCCACCGTGTCGTTGGCGGCGACGATCGCCGTCAGATCCGGGTCGCGGCGCAGCAGCTCCAGCGTGGCGTCGTAGCCGGAGCGCCGGTCGTACGAGCCGTGCACGGTCAGCCGCGCGTGATCATCGGGGCCCTGGTCGATCCCTGCCGCAGTGAGCGCCGCCCGGTGGCCCTCGAGGCGGTGCCGGGTCGTCGTCCGCTCCACCGGCCCGGCCACGTACCCGATCCGCCGGTGCCCCAGCGCGATCAGGTGCTCGGTGAGCCGCCGCCCGCCGCCCCGGTTGTCGAAGGTGAGCGTCGCCGTGACGGACTCGCCCGGCACGGGCGGCCGGCCGCACAGCACCACCGTCGTCCCCGCGTCGGCGAGCTTGGCCAGCTTGGCCGACATCGCGGCGATGTGGTCCGGGTCCTCGAGAGCTCCACCGGTGAGGACGACCGCCGCGGCCCGCTGCCGCTGCAGCAGGGTGAGGTAGGTCAGTTCGCGCTCGGGCGAGCCGCCCGTGTTGCAGACCACCGCCAGCTTCTCGCCGCCCGCGCGGCCGGAAGCGCCCTCGCCGATCGCGGTCTGCGCCGCTCCGGCCATGATCCCGAAGAACGGGTCGGCGATGTCGTTGACCAGGATGCCGACCAGGTCGGACGTGGCCGCGGCGAGCGAGCTGGCCGGCCCGTTGAGTACGTAGTCCAGCTCGTCGACGGCGCGCAGTACCCGCTCCCGAGTCGTCGCGGCGACGGGGTAGTTGCCGTTGAGCACCCGGGAGACGGTCGCCGGGGACACCCGGGCGCGGGCCGCAACATCCGCCAGCGTGACTGTCATCGCTTTCCTCCGGGGGGAGATCGGACCGAGCCCTTGCAGGGCCACTGTGCGCAGGCTAGCGTCATAGCGCATAGAAAGCGCTTGCTGTCACCGTTTCGCGACCGTATCGAAGACACATCGAGGACACGAGGACGCAAGGAAACGAGGGGACGAGGGAAACATGGAGGCATCTTCGTGACACGCAGGACAGTGCGGATCGCCATGAACGGCGTGACGGGACGCATGGGATACCGGCAGCACCTTGTGCGCTCCCTCCTCGCGATCCGCGAGCAGGGCGGCCTCGACCTCGGCGACGGAGAGATCCTCTGGCCCGAGCCCGTCCTCGTGGGTCGCCGCGAGCACGCCCTGCGGGAGCTCGCCGAGCGGCACGGGCTGACGGAGTGGTCCACGGACCTCGACGCGGTGCTCGCCGACGGGACCGTCGACATCTACTTCGACGCCCAGGTCACCTCGGCCCGCGTAGAGGCCATCAAGAAGGCGATCGCCGCGGGCAAGCACATCTACACGGAGAAGCCCACCGCGACCGACCTCGAGGGCGCCCTCCAACTGGCCCGGCTCGCCCAGGCCGCCGGCGTCCGGCACGGTGTCGTCCAGGACAAGATCTTCCTGCCGGGACTGCTGAAGCTGAAGCGCCTCGTGGAGGGCGGCTTCTTCGGGGAGATCCTCTCCATCAGGGGGGAGTTCGGCTACTGGGTCTTCGAGGGGGACTGGCAGGAGGCCCAGCGGCCCTCGTGGAACTACCGTTCCGAGGACGGCGGCGGCATCGTCGTCGACATGTTCCCGCACTGGGAGTACGTACTGCACGAGCTGTTCGGCCGGGTGACGAGCGTTCAGGCGCAGGTCGTGACCCACATTCCGCAGCGCTGGGACGAGCGCGGCAAGCCGTACGAGGCGACGGCCGACGACGCTGCGTACGCCGTCTTCCGGCTGGAGGGCGGGGCCGTCGCCCAGATCAACTCCTCCTGGGCGGTGCGGGTGAACCGCGAGGAGCTGGTCGAGTTCCAGGTCGACGGCACGCACGGCTCGGCAGTCGCCGGGCTGCGGAGGTGCCGCGTGCAGCACCGCAGCGCGACGCCCAAGCCCGTGTGGAACCCGGATCTCCCCGCCACCGAGTCGTTCCGCGACCAGTGGCAGGAAGTGCCGGACAACATGGACTTCGGCAACGGCTTCAAGGCGCAGTGGGAGCTGTTCCTGCGGCATGTCGCCCTGGGCGAGCCGTACCACTGGGACCTGCTCGCGGGCGCGCGCGGGGTGCAGCTCGCCGAGCTCGGGCTGAAGTCGTCGGCGGAGGGGCGCAGGCTCGACGTTCCGGAGCTGACGCTGTGACGATCCGACTGCCGGGCGACGACGGCACGCTCCGCACGTACGAGCCGCGCGTCGCCGAACGCACGACTACCTACTCCGTAGGTAGTGCTCCGCTCGTCTCCCGTACGGTCTTCTCGGCGGCGCACGTCGTCGCCGACCCGTACGCGGACACCACCCCCGACGGCCCCGCGGCCGTCGACTGGGACGCCACCCTCGCCTTCCGCCGCCACCTGTGGGCGCACGGACTCGGCGTCGCGGAGGCCATGGACACCGCGCAGCGGGGGATGGGCCTGGACTGGGCGGGGGCGGCGGAGCTCATCCGGCGCTCGGCCGCGGAGGCGAAGGCGGTGGGTGGCCGCATCGCCTGCGGTGTCGGGACCGACCAGCTCACTCACCCCGGCGCGGACCTCGCGACCGTGAGCGCGGCGTACGAGGAGCAGCTCGCGCTCGTCGAGGAGAGCGGCGCGCAGGCGATCCTCATGGCCTCAAGGGCCTTGGCCGCGGCCGCCCGCGGCCCGGAGGACTATCTGACCCTGTATGGGCACCTGCTGCGGCAGGCGAGCGAGCCGGTCATCCTGCACTGGCTCGGCCCGATGTTCGATCCTGCGCTGGACGGTTACTGGGGGAGCGCGGACCTCGACGCCGCCACCGAGACCTTCCTCCAGGTGATCGCCGAGCACCCGGACAGGGTCGACGGAGTCAAGATCTCGCTGCTGGACGCGGAGCGCGAGATCGACCTGCGCCGGCGCCTCCCCGACGGCGTGCGCTGCTACACGGGCGACGACTTCCACTACCCCGAGCTGATCGCGGGCGACGACCAGGGCTTCAGCCACGCCCTGCTCGGGATCCTCGACCCTCTGGGGCCCGTGGCCGCCGAAGCCGTACGTGTCCTGGACACCGGCGACGCCAAGGGCTTCCGTGAACTCCTCGACCCGACGGTCGAACTGTCACGCCACCTCTTCGAAGCGCCGACCCGGTTCTACAAGACGGGAGTCGTCCTGCTGGCATGGCTGGCGGGCCACCAGTCCCACTTCACGATGGTCGGCGGCCTCCAGTCCGCCCGATCGCTGCCGCATCTCGCGCGGGCCTACGAGCTGGCGGACGGGCTGGGGCTGTTCCCCGACCCGGTGCTGGCCGAGGCCCGGATGAAATCCCTGCTCACGGTGTACGGAGTCGAGCAGTGACCCACAGCCTCTCGCGGTTCAGCATCAACCAGATGACGGTCAGGCAGCTCACGCTGCCGGAGCTCACGGATGCCTGCGCACGGCTCGGCGTGCCCGGTGTCGGGCTGTGGCGCGAACCCGTACAGGCGTACGGGATCGAGGCCGCCGCCAAGCTCGTGCGGGACGCGGGGCTCACGGTCACCACGCTCTGCCGTGGCGGCTTCTTCACCGCGACCGACCCCGGGGAGCGGGCCCGGGCCCTGGAGGACAACCGCGCGGCCGTCGACGAGGCGGCGGCCCTGGGTACGGACACCCTCCTCCTCGTCTCGGGCGGGCTGCCGGCCGGCAGCAAGGACCTGCCGGGGGCGCGCGAGCGCATCGCGGACGCGCTGGGCGAACTCGCGCCGTACGCGGGGGAGCGGGGCGTGCGCCTGGCGATCGAACCGCTGCATCCCATGTACGCGGCGGACCGTTGTGCCGTCTCCACGCTCACCCAGGCCCTCGACCTCGCCGAGCGCTTCCCCGCCGAGCAGGTCGGCGTCGTCGTGGACACGTACCACATCTGGTGGGACGACCAGGCGCCCGCGGCGGTCGCGCGCGCCGGAGCGGGCGGGCGGATCCACTCGTTCCAACTGGCCGATTGGATCACCCCGTTGCCGGAAGGGGTGCTCAACGGCAGGGGTCAGCTGGGCGAGGGCGCGATCGACCTGCGCACATGGCGCGAACAGGTCGAGGCTGCGGGCTATACGGGCCCGATCGAGGTGGAGCTCTTCAACGACGCGCTGTGGGCTCTCGACGGGGTGGTGCTGCTGGCGGACACGGTGGCGCGCTACGTCCGGCACGTGCTGTAGCACTCCGGGATGCAGCTTTCCGGGGTGCAGTTCCCCGGGGTCTCCCGGCTCTCCGGGGATTCCCGGGTTCTGCGGGTTCTGCGGGTCCGGTCGGCGGGCGCTCGGCCGGCGGACGCGCGGCGCTCACTGCTTCTTGGGGCCGCCACCCAGCAGATCGCCGAGCACCTCGCCGAGGCTGCCCTGAGCTCAGTACGTCCTGCTGAAATGAATCGTCATTCATGGCGAAAACGCTAAGAGTGCCCCGCTATGTCGGCATTTCGAGATTCCGCGAAAATAACTGCCTGCGATCGTGCAACCCTTCTGGCGTGAGACGAGTCGTACTTGGCGTCAGGGCTCCCGGGGGAGGGATCTGGGGGGATCGGGGAGTTCTGTCGGAGGGGGAGTGAGCGGGGCCCGGTCATGTGACCGGGCCCCTTGACTTGCCAGGCCCCCCTCGACCAGTTGTCCACAGGCGCGGCGGGTTGTCCGACCCGGACGGTAGCGTCGGATCATGTCCAATCTGGCAGTGGTCGAAGGGGTCCTGGAGCGGATCACCTACTCCAACGAGGAGAACGGGTACACGGTCGCCCGCGTCGACACCGGTCGCGGCGGCGGTGAGCTCCTCACGGTGGTCGGCTCCCTCCTCGGCGCGCAGCCCGGCGAATCGCTGCGCATGGAGGGCCGCTGGGGCTCCCATCCCCAGTACGGCAAGCAGTTCAGCGTCGAGAACTACACGACGGTCCTCCCCGCCACCGTCCAGGGCATCCGCCGCTATCTCGGCTCCGGCCTCATCAAGGGCATCGGCCCCAGGATCGCCGAGCGGATCGTCGACCACTTCGGCGCGGACACCCTCGACATCATCGAGCAGGAGCCCAAGAAGCTCATCGAGGTCCCGGGGCTCGGCCCGAAGCGGACGAAGATGATCGGCGTCGCCTGGGAGGAGCAGAAGGCCATCAAGGAAGTGATGGTCTTCCTCCAGGGCGTGGGTGTCTCCACCTCCATCGCCGTGCGGATCTACAAGAAGTACGGGGACGCCTCGATCTCCGTCGTGCGGAACCAGCCCTACCGCCTCGCGGCGGACGTCTGGGGCATCGGGTTCCTCACCGCCGACCGGATCGCCCAGGCCGTCGGCATCCCGCACGACAGCCCGGACCGGGTCAAGGCCGGCCTGCAGTACGCCCTGTCGCAGTCCACGGACCAGGGCCACTGCTTCCTCCCGCAGGAGCAGCTCATCGCCGACGCCGTGAAGCTGCTCCAGGTCGACACCGGCCTGGTCATCGACTGCCTCGCCGAGCTCGCGGCCGACGAGGAAGGAGTCGTGCGGGAGCGGGTCCCCGCCCCGGACGGCGGGGACCCGGTCACCGCGGTCTATCTGGTGCCGTTCCACCGCGCCGAGCTGTCCCTCTCCGCCCAGCTGATCCGTCTGCTGCGCACGGACGAGGACCGTATGCCGGCCTTCCAGGACGTGGCCTGGGACAAGGCGCTGGCCTGGCTCGTGGACCGCACGGGCGCGGAGCTGGCGCCCGAGCAGGAGCAGGCCGTGCGTCTCGCGCTCACCAGCAAGGTGGCCGTCCTCACCGGTGGCCCGGGCTGCGGCAAGTCCTTCACCGTCCGCTCGATCGTGGAGCTGGCCCGTGCCAAGAAGGCCAAGGTGGTGCTCGCCGCGCCCACGGGCCGGGCTGCGAAGCGGCTCGCCGAGCTCACCGGCGCAGAGGCGTCCACCGTGCACCGGCTGCTGGAGCTCAAGCCGGGCGGTGACGCGGCGTACGACCGGGACCGGCCGCTCGACGCCGACCTGGTGGTCGTCGACGAGGCGTCCATGCTCGATCTGCTTCTCGCCAACAAGCTGGTGAAGGCCGTGGCGCCGGGCGCGCATCTGCTCCTGGTCGGGGACGTGGACCAGCTGCCGAGCGTCGGCGCGGGGGAGGTGCTGCGGGATCTGCTCGCCGGATCCGGGCCGGTGCCGAGCGTCCGGCTGACCCGTATCTTCCGGCAGGCCCAGCAGTCCGGGGTCGTGACCAACGCCCACCGCATCAACTCCGGGTCACAGCCCCTCACCCAGGGCCTCGACGACTTCTTCCTCTTCGTCGAGGACGACACCGAGGAGGCGGGCAGGCTCACCGTGGACGTCGCGGCGCGGCGCCTCCCCGCCCGGTTCGGCCTGGACCCGAGGCGCGATGTGCAGGTGCTCGCCCCCATGCACCGCGGACCGGCCGGCGCGGGCACCCTCAACGGGCTGCTTCAGCAGGCGATCACACCCGCCCGCCCCGACCTGCCGGAGAAGCGGTTGGGCGGGAGGGTGTTCCGCGTCGGCGACAAGGTGACGCAGATTCGCAACAATTATGAGAAGGGGAAGAACGGAGTCTTCAACGGCACGGTCGGCGTGGTGACCTCGCTCAATCCGGTCGATCAGCGACTGACGGTGCTGACGGACGAGGACGAGGAGGTGCCGTACGACTTCGACGAGCTGGACGAGCTCGCGCATGCGTACGCCGTGACGATCCACCGCTCCCAGGGCAGCGAGTATCCGGCGGTCGTGATTCCGGTCACCACGGGTGCCTGGATGATGCTCCAGCGGAATCTGCTCTACACGGCCGTCACGCGCGCCAAGAAGCTCGTGGTCCTCGTCGGCTCTCGCAAGGCCATAGGGCAGGCGGTGCGGACCGTATCCGCAGGCAGGCGCTTTACCGCACTCGACCACCGGCTGGCAGGTGAAGGCTTCGTGGGAAAGATCACCTAAGACTTCCGGAACCGGGGCGAAGGGGGCAGGATGAGCAGGTTGGCGGCACTGAGTGCCGCCAAATGACCCCATGGTCGACCCCGAGTGCACTCTCCTCAGCCAAATGGGGGATGGTAGAGACAGTCAGGGCACCTCGAAGAAGAGGACTACGTCGGTGAGGGATGACGTGAGCGACAACTCTGTAGTACTGCGGTACGCGGACGGTGAATACACCTACCCGGTGGTCGAGAGCACCGTCGGTGACAAGGGCTTCGACATCGGGAAGCTCCGGGCGCAGACCGGTCTGGTGACCCTGGACAGCGGGTACGGCAACACGGCCGCCTATAAATCCGCGATCACCTACCTCGACGGCGAGCAGGGCATCCTGCGCTATCGCGGCTACCCGATCGAGCAGCTGGCCGAGCGCTCCTCCTTCCTCGAGGTGGCGTACCTGCTGATCAACGGGGAGCTCCCGACGGTCGACGAGCTGGCCGCGTTCCGGGGTGAGATCACCCAGCACACGCTGCTGCACGAGGACGTCAAGCGGTTCTTCGACGGCTTCCCGCGCGACGCCCACCCGATGGCGATGCTGTCGTCCGTGGTCAGCGCGCTGTCGACGTTCTACCAGGACAGCCACAACCCCTTCGACGACAAGCAGCGCCACCTCTCGACGATCCGGCTGCTGGCCAAGCTGCCGACGATCGCGGCGTACGCATACAAGAAGTCGATCGGCCACCCCTTCGTCTACCCGCGCAACGACCTCGGGTACGTGGAGAACTTCCTGCGGATGACCTTCTCGGTCCCGGCGCAGGAGTACGAGCTCGACCCGGTCGTGGTCGCCGCGCTCGACAAGCTGCTCATCCTGCACGCGGACCACGAGCAGAACTGTTCGACCTCCACCGTGCGCCTGGTCGGTTCCTCGCAGGCGAACATGTTCGCCTCGATCTCGGCCGGCATCTCCGCCCTGTGGGGCCCGCTGCACGGTGGCGCCAACCAGTCGGTGCTGGAGATGCTCGAGGGCATCGCGGCCTCCGGCAACGACGTCGACACCTTCATCCGCAAGGTGAAGAACAAGGAGGACGGCGTCCGCCTGATGGGCTTCGGCCACCGGGTCTACAAGAACTTCGACCCGCGCGCCAAGATCATCAAGGCTGCCGCCCACGATGTGCTCTCCGCGCTCGGCAAGTCCGACGAGCTGCTGGACATCGCCCTCAAGCTGGAGGAGCACGCGCTCTCGGACGACTACTTCGTCGAGCGCAAGCTCTACCCGAACGTGGACTTCTACACCGGTCTGATCTACCGGGCCATGGGCTTCCCGACCGAGATGTTCACCGTGCTGTTCGCGCTCGGCCGGCTGCCCGGCTGGATCGCCCAGTGGCACGAGATGATCAAGGAGCCGGGTTCCCGCATCGGCCGCCCGCGCCAGATCTACACGGGCGAGGTCCTGCGTGACTTCGTCCCGGTCGAGGCCCGCTGACGAGCGACGCCGCCGTCCGGACAAGGCTGAGAAGGCCTGAACGGGCCTGAACAAGGCGAGAAGCGCCCCGCTGCCGATCCCCCCACGGGTCGGCGAGCGGGGCGCTTCCCATATCCCCGGTGCGGATTCCCCCCACGGGATCCGGCCCGGGCGTCTGCTGATACCCAGCAGAAGCTCTTCGCGGTCTGCCGGGGTACGTATGTCGGGAGGGCCGCTCAAAGCTCCCCGGTCTACGTGCCCCGGCCAACGCTTGCCTGGGACGTCCCCCAAGACATCCCATGAACGTCCCCCAAGACGTTCTGGCATCGCCCACTTAGACTCGCGAAGAGCCCGAATGGTTACCCTCAAATATCTGTGATCTGGATCTCTTTGTGAAGGTCCTGTGTATCACGTGAAGGATCGCAGACGCAGGCTGTTGCCCACCACGAGAACGGATGAGAAGGCCATGGCAATTCCCGCGATCATGGGATTCAGCAGTCCGGCTGCGGCCAGCGGCAGGGCCGTGACGTTGTAGGCGAAGGCCCAGAAGAGGTTGCCCTTGATGGTGGCGAGGGTCCGCCGCGAGAGCCGGCCGGCGTCGGCGGCAACCCGCAGATCGCCCCGTACGAGCGTGAGATCCCCGTCCTCGATGGCCGCGTCCGTGCCCGTTCCCATGGCCAGGCCGAGATCGGCGGTGGCCAGTGCGGCCGCGTCGTTCACCCCATCCCCCACCATCGCGACCGTACGGCCCTCGGCCTGAAGCCGCCGGATCACGGCCACCTTGTCCTGCGGCAGCACCTCGGCGTACACCTCGTCGATGCCGACCTCGGCCGCGACCGCCTCGGCGACCACGCGTTCGTCGCCCGTCAGCAGCACCGGCCTCAGGCCCAGCGCACGCAGCCGGGCGACCGCCTCGGCGCTGCCGTCCTTGACCGCGTCGGCCACGCTCAGCACGCCGCGCGCCTTGCCGTCCCAGGCGACGGCGACGGCGGTACGTCCGGAGATCCCGGCGAGCTCGTGCGGCGGCTCCACGCCGGCCTCCTCGAGCAGGCGGGCGGCCGACGAGGACGCTACGGCCGTCGACCGTGCCGCGTACGCCGAGGCCGGGAACGTTCTCGAAGGTCTCGGGGGCGGGGAGCGCCCCGACCCTGGCCGCGGCGCCCTTCGCGACGGCACGGGCGACGGGGTGCTCGGACGCGTGCTCCAGGGCGCCCGCGAACCGCAGCAGCTCCTCCTCGGTGGCCGGGCCGGTGACGTACACGTCCTGCAGGCGCATACGGCCGGTGGTGACCGTTCCGGTCTTGTCGAGGACGACGGTGTCGACCGTGCGGGTCGACTCCAGGACCTCGGGGCCCTTGATGAGGATGCCGAGCTGGGCGCCGCGGCCCGTGCCGACCATGAGGGCCGTCGGGGTGGCCAGTCCCAGCGCGCACGGGCAGGCGATGATCAGCACGGCGACGGCCGCCGTGAACGAGGCGGCCGTGTCGTCGGTGACCAGCAGCCAGGTGACCACGGTGCCGAGGGCGATCAGCAGGACGACGGGAACGAAGACGGCCGAGATGCGGTCGGCGAGACGCTGCACCTGCGCCTTGCCGTTCTGGGCGTCCTCGACCATGCGCGCCATCCGGGCCAGCTGGGTGTCGGCGCCGATCCGGGTGGCCTCCACGACGAGCCGGCCCGTGGTGTTGACCGTCGCACCGGTGACGCCGTCGCCGACGGTCACGTCCACCGGGACGGACTCGCCCGTCAGCATCGACGCGTCGACGGTCGATGTGCCCTCGACGACGGTCCCGTCCGTCGCGATCTTCTCCCCCGTGCGCACGACGAACAGGTCGCCGACGGCGAGGTGGGCGGCCGGGATGCGCACCTCCGTGCCGCCCCTGAGCACGGCGACGTCCCTGGCGCCCAGCTCCAGCAGGGCGCGCAGGGCCGCACCCGCCTTCCGCTTGGCGTGCGCCTCCAGACAGCGGCCCAGAAGGATGAACGTGACGACGCCCGCGGCGACCTCGAGATAGATGGCCGATGCGGGATCGGTGCGGCCTGCGGTGGGGATGACGGCGAGGTCGAAGCCGTGACGCATCCCCGCCATCCCCGCCTGCCCGAAGAACAGGGCCCAGAGGGACCAGCCGAAGGCGGCGAGGGTGCCCAGGGAGACGAGGGTGTCCATGGTCGCCGCGCCGTGCCGGAGATTGGTCCACGCGGCGCGATGGAAGGGCAGCCCGCCCCAGACGACCACGGGGGCGGCGAGGATGAGGGAGAGCCACTGCCAGTAGTCGAACTGGAGCGTGGGGACCATGGCCAGCAGCACAACGGGTGCGGCGAGGAGCGCGGATATGCGCAGGCGCCGGCGCAGCGATACGGCGGCGTCGTCGGCGGAAGGCCGGGCTCCGGCTCCGGCGCCGGCGGTCTCGGGCTGGATCTGGGCCTGAGCCCGGGGCTGTGCGGATCGCGCGTCGGGCCGGGGCGCCGCGGTGCGGGCGGTCGCGGGCCGGGGCTGCGGGGGTGCGGCCGCCCGGTCGCCGGATTCCGTCCGGGCGGCGGCGGGTGTGCTGGTCTCGGCCCCGGCCCCGGCCCCGGCCCCGGCCGCGTCCGGCGCATCCGGGCTTCCTGGTGCGCGCGTACCGGGGCGGGGCGCAGGGCCGCCGCTTTCGGCACGAGCGCCGGCGACCCACGAGGCATCGCGGTGCACCCGGTCGAGCGCGCCCTGCGCCGCGGCGCCGACGCCGGTGACCTGCGTACCCTGCGCCGCGGCGGCGGAGCCGGACGGGGCGTCGTCCTCGCGGGGGCGCGGCGCGGGCTTGGTTGCGACGCCCGCGGGTCGTGCCCCGGGGGACCTCGCTCGCCTGGTGACCGGGGGCGACAGTCGTGCCTCTGGGCGCGGCGCCGTGGGCCGCGGCCGGGGCGCTCAGCGGCGTGGCCGTGTAGCCGGTCTTCTCGACCACGGCGACGAGGTCGGCGACCTCGGTTCCCTCGCCGTAGGCGACGCGGGCCTTCTCGGTCGCGTAGTTCACCGTCGCGGTGACGCCGTCCATGCGGTTGAGCTTCTTCTCGACGCGGGCCGCACACGATGCGCAGGTCATTCCGCCGATCAGGAACTCGATCCGGGACGTGCCCGCATCCGCGGTCTCGGTGGCGGTACCGGTCAAGGGTGGTGCTTGCTCCGAGGGCGGGCGGGCCGGGCCATGCGCCGCGGCGGTACGGCCCGGCCGGAAACGGGTGTCAGGCCTGGCCGACGAGCTCGTAGCCCGCCTCGTCGACCGCGGCGCGCACCGCGGCCTCCTCCAGCGGCGCGTCGGACACGATCGTGACCTGCCCGGTGGCGGCGACCGCCTTGACCGACGTGACGCCCGCGATTCCGGAGATCTCGCTCGACACCGCGCCCTCGCAGTGGCCGCAGGTCATGCCCTTCACCTCGTACACCGCGGTGAAGCCGGCCGGCTCGGTGGCCGTGGCGCCGCCGCCGTGGCAGGAACCGGCGGGCGAGCAGCAGGAGCCGGTGGCCAGGGGGATCTCGGTCTTCGTCTCGGCGGTCATGGAGTTCTCCTCTTCGAGCCGTGTGCGCTTCGCGAGCACTTCGCGGAACGACGTCATGGTGCATCAGGTGCATCAGGAGAGTCCCAGGGGCACCCCGGGTCCCTCTCCTCCCAGATTATACCCCTAGGGGGTATAAATGCGAGTCCGTGACGGCGTGTTGAAGAGCGAGTGTCGAACGATGCCGGGGCGGATAGGTTCGAGCCGATGCCAGCGGAGCCAGGGAAGGCGGTGCCGATGAGGGCAATGGTGTTCGAGAAGTACGGGCAGGATGCCGTGGTGCGGGACGTGCCGGACCCGGTGCCGTCGGACCACGGCGTGGTCGTGCGCGTCGAGGCCACCGGACTGTGCCGCAGCGACTGGCACGGCTGGATGGGGCACGACCCGGACATCAGGCTCCCGCACGTCCCGGGACACGAGCTCGCCGGAGTCGTCGAGGCGGTGGGCCCCGACGTCGCCCACTGGCGTCCCGGGGGCCGGGTCACCGTCCCCTTCGTCTGTGCCTGCGGCCGCTGCGCCGCGTGTGCGGCCGGGGACCAGCAGGTCTGCGAGCGCCAGACACAGCCCGGGTTCACGCACTGGGGATCCTTCGCTGAGTACGTGGCACTGGAGCACGCGGACGTGAATCTCGTCGCCGTGCCCGAGGAGCTGTCGTTCGCGACGGCGGCGGGACTCGGCTGCCGGTTCGCGACCGCCTTCCGGGCCGTCGTGGCCCAGGGGCGGGTGGCCCCGGGCGAGTGGGTCGCGGTGCACGGCTGCGGTGGGGTGGGGCTGTCCGCGGTGATGATCGCGGCGGCCTGCGGGGCACGGGTGGTCGCGGTGGACGTCTCGCCGCGGGCGCTCGAGCTGGCGCGGAAGTTCGGCGCGGCGGAGTGCGTGGACGCCACGGCGCTCGCGGGTACGGGCGCGGGTGCGGCCGGTACCGGCCCGGGCGGTACGGGCACGGACGGTACGGGCACGGGCGGTACGGGCACGGGCGGTACGGCCGAGGCAGTGCGGGAGCTGACGGGCGGCGGCGCCCATCTCTCGCTCGATGCGCTCGGCTCACCGGCCACCTGTGCGGCATCGGTGGAGAGCCTGCGCCGCCGCGGGCGGCATGTCCAGGTCGGTCTGCTGCCCTCGGCGGCCGGGGACCCGAGCGTGCCCATGAGCCGCCTCATCGGCCTGGAGCTGGAGATCCTCGGCAGTCATGGAATGGCCGCGCACGCCTACGGCCCGATGCTGGAGATGGTCCGCTCGGGGGTGCTGAGGCCGGATCTCCTGGTCACCTCGGTGATCTCCCTGGACGCCGCCCCGGCCGCGCTCTCCGCCATGGGCGCGACCCCCGGCGCGGGGGTGACGATCATCGAGCCGGCCCGGCGTCCCTGAGCGCCGACGGCCCGGCCTCCCGCGCCGACGCACGGCTCGGGGCCGGCGCCCCGGAAGTGGTGCGGGCCTGGGCGCGAGGGCGGCGGAACTCATTCCCTGCGGCCCCTGTTGCCGGGGCGGTTGGCCACCCAGCGGCGGATCGTGTCCGCGTACCAGTAGGGCTTTCCGGCTTCCACGTGGTCGGGCGGCGGAAGGAGGCCGTGCTTGCGGTACGAGCGAACCGTGTCCGGCTGCACCCGGATGTGCGCGGCGATGTCCTTGTAGGACCAGAGCCTTCTGTCCGTCATCTGTGGCACCTCCCTGCGCGCGCCGCAGCGGCGGCCGGGGGAGCCGTCGGGGGAGCTGGGGCGCAGACGCTGGCGATCACTGAGCCTGTGCCCGGTGCAACGACAGGGCGCCATGGGGAGGGAGGGGCTGTAGAGGCCCTGTGACGGAACGCCCACGTAACGGAGACATGCGTGACGGTGCGGCAACTGCCGTGACGTCGCCGGTATGACCGTCATGCCCCGCAGGAGCGGAGGAAGCGACGGGTGCGCTCGGCGATCGGGAAGGGCTTGTCCGGGGGGCACGGGTACATGTCCTGCTCGACGATGGCGAACAGGTCGACGTCCAGCCTCCGCGCCGCCGCCAGCACCGGCTCAAGCGCGGGGACCCCCTGCGGTGGCTCGCACATCACACCCCGCGCCACGGCCGGCCCGAACGCCACCTCGTCAGCGACCACTTCGGCGAGGATCTCCGGATCCACCTGCTTGAGGTGGAGGTAGCCGATCCGCTCGCCGTAGGTCTCGATGAGCTTGACGCTGTCGCCGCCGCAGTAGGCGTAGTGCCCGGTGTCCAGGCAGAGCGAGACCAGTCCGGGGTCGGTCGCGTCGAGGAAGCGGCTGACGTTCTCCTCGCTGTCGATGTGCGTGTCCGCGTGCGGGTGGACGACGATCCGCAGACCGAAGCGGTCGCCGACCTCCTGGCCGAGGCGCTCGGTCTGGGCGGTGAGATCGCGCCACTGCGCGGCGGTCAGTGTGCGGTCCTCCAGCACCTCACCCGTCTTGTCGTCACGCCAGAAAGACGGGATGACGACGAGATGGTCCGCGCCCATCGCCCGGGTGAGCGCCGCGATCCCGGCGACATGGGCCCAGGTCTTCTCCCAGACGGCCGGTCCGTGGTGCAGCCCCGTGAAGACGGTCCCGGCCGAGACCTTCAGCCCGCGGGCCGCGGTCTCCTCGGCGAGGCGGGCCGGGTCGGTGGGGAGGTAGCCGTACGGGCCGAGTTCGATCCACTCGTACCCCGCCTGTGCGACCTCGTCGAGGAAACGCCGCCAGGGAACCTGCTGCGGGTCGTGGGGGAACCACACGCCCCAGGAGTCAGGGGCCGACCCGATCCGGATGCGGTTGGACGAGGGGGCGGAGGAGGTCATGGCGGTCAGCTTTCCGGCCGCCCGAGAAAGGTGTCAAGCTTTCGTCCGAATGTAAGGACAAAACATTGACAGTGCTCAGGTGGGCGGGCTAGACCAGGGAACAGCCGGGCGTGGAACCGAAAGGACACGTATGCCTCAGCCGTCTCAGCCATCCCAGCCGTCTCGGTCGTCGGAGCAGTCTCGGTCGTCCGAGCCGTACGACGTGATCACGATGGGCCGGATCGGAGTGGACCTCTACCCGCTGCAGACCGGGGTTCCGCTGGCGCAGGTCGAGACCTTCGGGAAGTTCCTCGGCGGTTCGGCCACGAACGTGGCGGTCGCGGCGGCACGGCTCGGCCGCCGTGCCGCGGTGGTCACACGCACCGGACAGGACGCCTTCGGGGACTACCTCCGCGAGGCGCTGAGGGAGTTCGAGGTCGACGACCGCTGGGTGACGGCGGTGCCGGGGCTGCCAACACCGGTGACGTTCTGCGAGATCTTCCCGCCCGACGACTTCCCGCTGTACTTCTACCGGCAGCCCAAGGCGCCGGACCTGGAACTGCGCGCGGACGAAATCGACTTGCAGGCGATCGGCGCGGCACGGGTCTTCTGGATGACCGGCACCGGGCTGTGTACGGAGCCGAGCAGGAGCGCGACACTCGCGGCCCTGGCACACCGGGCGAAGTCCGGGACGACCGTCTTCGACCTGGACTGGCGGCCGATGTTCTGGGGGAGCGCGGCCCGGGCTGCTCCGGACGAGGCGCGCCCTTACTACGCCCAGGCCCTCGCCCACGCCAGTGTCGCCGTCGGGAACCTGGACGAGTGCGAGATCGCGACCGGCGAGCGCGAGCCGTACGCGGCCGCCCGCGCACTGCTGGCCGCCGGGGTCGAGCTGGCCGTGGTCAAACAGGGGCCCAAGGGCGTCCTCGCCATGCACCGGGACGGCGCCACCGCCGAAGTCCCGCCGGTGGAGGTCGAGGTGGTCAACGGACTCGGCGCGGGTGACGCGTTCGGCGGCGCGATGGTGCACGGGCTGCTGGCCGGGTGGGAGCTGGAGCGGGTGATGCGGTTCGCCAACGCCGCGGGCGCGATCGTCGCCTCCCGCCTCGCCTGCTCGTCCGCCATGCCCTACCCCCATGAGGTCGACGCCCTCCTCGAAGGCATCGCGCCCGGTCCCGAGCCCCGCCCGGCGCCCGGCAGCGGACCGGGTCCCGTCCCTGGTCCCGGCGCCGGCCCCGGTCCTGTCCCCGGTCCTGTCCCCGGGACGGCGTCGTGACCCGCGTCGACGTCGCCGGCCTGGTCCGGATCAGGGCCCACCACCCCGAGGCCGTCGCCGAGGCGGCCGCCCGGCGGCGCAGGCGCCCGCTCGTGGGGAGCAGCGGCCGACTGATGATCATCGCCGCCGACCATCCCGCCCGCGGCGCCCTCGCCGTCGGCGATCAGCGGCTCGCCATGGCCAACCGCCTCGGGCTCCTCGAGCGGCTCTGCACCGCCCTGGAGCGCCCCGGCGTCGACGGGGTCCTCGCCACCGCCGACATCCTGGAGGACCTCCTGCTGCTCGGAGCCCTCGACGGCAAGGTCGTCATCGGTTCCATGAACCGGGGCGGACTCGCGGGCGCCGCCTTCGAACTGGACGACCGGTTCACCGGCTACCGGGCGGAGGACCTCGCCAGGCTCCGCTTCGACGCAGGGAAGCTGCTCCTCCGTATCGACTACGACGACCCGGGCTCCCTCGACACCCTCCACTCCACCGCCCGCGCCATCGACGAGATGGCCGCGCACCGGCTGCCGGTCTTCGTCGAGCCGTTCATCTGCCGCCGCGTGGACGGAGTCCTGCGCAACGACCTGTCCGCCGAGGCGGTGACCCGCTCCATCGCCATCGCCTCCGGCCTCGCCGGCACCTCGGCGTACACCTGGCTGAAGATCCCCGTCACCGAGAACCCGGACGACATGGCACGGGTGATGGAGACCTCGACGCTGCCCGCGGTGCTGCTCGGCGGCGATGTGGGCGACTCCGCCGACGGGCAGGCGGCGGCGTACGAGAAATGGCGCGGGGCACTGCAACTGCCCACCGTCCAGGGTCTGGTCGTGGGGCGCTCACTGCTCTATCCGGTCGACGGTGACGTCGCGGGAGCGGTCGATACGGCCGTAGGACTGTTCTAGGGGGTACGGAGAACTCATGGACCACAGGGACGACACCGCACCCGAGCGGCACGTACGGGCAGGGACAGCGGCCGACGGGCCGTACGCGCTCGACATCGACCCCAAGACCGCCGGATGGGGCTACTCCGCGCTGCGGATCCTGGAACTGCCGCCGGGCGGCACGCATCTGCTGGGCGCCGGGGACAGCGAGTGGATCGTCCTTCCGCTCAGCGGCGGCTGCACGGTGCGGATCGAGGACGAGACCATGGAACTGCTGGGCAGGGAAAGCGTGTTCGCCGGAGTCACCGACTTCGCGTACGTACCGCGCGACGCCCATGCACAGATCGCCTCCGGCGCGGGAGGCCGCTTCGCCCTGGCAGGAGCGAAGTGCGAGCGACGACTCCCCGCTCGCCGCGGCCCCGCGCCGGAGGTTCCGGTCGAGCAGCGCGGCACGGGCAGCTGCGCCCGCCGGGTGCACAACTTCGCCGCCGCCGACTCCTTCGACTGCGACCGTCTCATCGCCGTCGAGGTGCTCACTCCGGGCGGCAACTGGTCGTCGTACCCGCCCCACAAACACGACGAGCACCGGCCCGGCGAAGAGACCAGACTGGAGGAGATCTACTACTTCGAGATCGACGGTGACCACGGCTTCGGATACCAGCGGGTGTCGCCGTCGCGCCCCGGCGGCACCGACCTGCTCGCCGAGGTCCGCAGCGGCGACGCCGTCCTCGTCCCCGACGGCTGGCACGGACCGTCCATCGCCGCGCCCGGCCACGACATGTACTACCTGAACGTCATGGCGGGCCCGGGCCCGGAGCGGGAATGGCGGATCTGCTTCCACCCCGACCACACGGAGGGCTACCGATGAGCACGGGAGCGAGCACTGGGCCGTCCGGCCCGCGGCCCGGTACCGGGCAGGCCGACCTCCGTCCCCGCACACCCGACCCCGGTACGGCCCGCTCCGGCGCGCCCCGCCCTGGAACGGCCAACCCCGGCACGCGCCGTCTCACCACTGCCCAGGCGCTGATCGCCTTCCTCGCCCGCCAGTACACCGAGCGCGACGGCAGCCGGCGTCGGCTGATCGGTGCCACCTGGGGCATCTTCGGCCACGGAAACGTCGCGGGGATCGGCCAGGCGCTGCTGGAGAGCGGCCCCGACATGCCGTACTACCAGGGCCGCAACGAACAGGCCATGGTCCACGCGGCCGTCGGCCACGCCCGCCAGTCCTGCCGGCTCGCCACCCACGCCGTCACCACCTCCATCGGCCCCGGCGCCACCAATCTCGTCACCGGCGCCGCGCTGGCCACCATCAACCGGCTCCCCGTCCTCCTCCTCCCCGGCGACGTCTTCGCGAGCCGCCCCGCCGACCCCGTCCTCCAGCAGCTCGAGGTCCCGTACGCGGGGGACGTCTCCGTCAACGACTGTCTGCGCCCGGTGTCGAAGTACTTCGACCGGATCACCCGTCCCGAGGCCCTGATCCCGGCCGCCCTCGCGGCCATGCGGGTCCTCACCGACCCCGCCGAGACCGGTGCGGTCACGCTCGCGCTGCCGCAGGACGTGCAGGCGGAGGCGTACGACTGGCCCGAGGAGTTCTTCGCCGAACGGGTCTGGCACGTACGCCGTCCGCAGCCTGACGGGGAGGAGCTGGCGGCGGCGGTGGAGGCGGTACGGTCCGCCCGCAGGCCGCTGATCATCGCGGGCGGCGGTGTGCACCACAGCGCCGCGGAGTCCGCCCTGAAGACCTTCGCCGACGCGACCGGCATCCCCGTCGCCTCGACCCAGGCCGGCAAGGGCTCGCTGCGCCACGACCACCCGGCCGACGTCGGAGGCATCGGGCACACCGGCACCGCGACCGCGGACGAGCTGGCCCGAGCCGCCGACCTCGTCATCGGCGTCGGCACCCGCTACTCCGACTTCACCACCGCGTCCGCCACCCTTTTCACCCACCCCGACGTCCGCTTCCTCAACCTCAACATCACCGGCTTCGACGCCCACAAGCTCGCCGCGCTCCCGCTCGTCGCGGACGCCCGCGCCGGACTCGACGCCCTCACCGCGGCCCTGCGCGGCCACCACGTCGAGCACAGCTACGAAACGGAGTACACGGACGACAAGGAGCGCTGGGAGCACCGCGTCGACGCCGCGTACGAGGCGCGCGACGAGGACGTACGCCCCACCCAGCCGCAGGTCCTCGGCGTGCTCGACAGCCTGGTCACCGAGGACGACATCGTGATCAACGCGGCGGGCTCCCTCCCCGGGGACCTCCACAAGCTGTGGCGCACCCGCTCCCGCGACCAGTACCACGTCGAGTACGGCTACTCCTGCATGGGATACGAGATCCCCGCGGCGATCGGCGTGGCCATGGCCGCGCCGGGCCGGCCCGTCTGGGCGCTCGTCGGCGACGGTACGTATCTGATGAATCCCACCGAAATCGTCACGGCGGTGCAGGAGAACATCCCCATCAAGGTGGTCATCCTCCAGAACCACGGGTACGCGTCGATCGGCGGCCTCTCCGAGTCGGTCGGCTCCGAACGCTTCGGCACCGACTACCGCCACCGGGAGGCCGACAGGACGTACACGGGGGCACCGCTCCCCGTCGACCTCGCGGCCAACGCGGCCTCCCTCGGGATGCGGGTGCTGCGCGCCAAGACCATCCGTGACCTGCGCGAAGCCCTGACACAGGCACGCGCGTCCGACCGCCCCACATGTGTCTACGCCGAGACCGAAACGGCAGACACTGTGTCGGGCGCGCCCCCCGCGCAGGCGTGGTGGGATGTTCCTGTGGCCGAGACCGCGACCCGCCCGTCGGCGGTCAAGGCCCGGGAGGAGTACGACCGGCAGGCCGCAGCCCGACGCCGCCATCTCTGAAGGACCGAAGGAGCTTTTCGTCATGACGAAGACCGTCAACCACTGGATCGGTGGCAAGACCGTCGAGGGCGCGTCCGGCAACTGGGGCCCGGTCACCGACCCGGCGACCGGAGCCGTGACCACGCGGGTCGCGCTCGCGTCCGTGGAGGAGGTCGACGCGGCCGTCGCCGCCGCGAAGACCGCGTTCGAGACGTGGGGCACCTCCTCGCTGGCCCAGCGCACCACGATCCTCTTCCGCTTCCGCGCGCTGCTCGACGCCAACCGCGACGCGATCGCCGAGCTGATCACCGCGGAGCACGGCAAGGTCCACTCGGACGCGCTGGGCGAGGTGGCCCGCGGTCTGGAGATCGTGGACCTGGCCTGCGGCATCACCACCCAGCTCAAGGGCGAGCTGTCCACCCAGGTGTCGAACCGGGTGGACGTGGCGGCGATCCGCCAGGCGGTCGGCGTCGTGGCGGGCATCACGCCGTTCAACTTCCCGGCGATGGTGCCGATGTGGATGTTCCCGCTCGCCATCGCCTGCGGAAACACCTTCGTGCTGAAGCCGAGCGAGAAGGACCCCTCCCCGTCGCTGAAGATCGCCGAACTGCTCGCCGAGGCGGGCCTGCCGGAGGGCGTCTTCAACGTCGTCCAGGGCGACAAGGTCGCCGTGGACCGCCTCCTGGAGCACCCGGACGTCTCGGCGATCTCCTTCGTCGGCTCGACGCCGATCGCCAGGTACATCCACACCACCGCCTCCGCCAACGGCAAGCGCGTCCAGGCGCTCGGCGGTGCCAAGAACCACATGCTGGTCCTCCCGGACGCGGACCTGGACGCGGCCGCCGACGCCGCCGTCTCCGCCGCGTACGGCTCCGCGGGCGAGCGCTGCATGGCGATCTCCGCGGTCGTCGCCGTCGGCGCGATCGGTGACCAGCTCGTGGACAAGATCCGGGAGCGCGCCGAGAAGATCAAGATCGGCCCGGGCAACGACCCGACCTCCGAGATGGGCCCGCTCATCACCAAGGCCCACCGCGACAAGGTCGCCTCGTACGTCCACGGCGCGGCGGACCAGGGCGCCGAGGTCGTCCTCGACGGCACGGGCCACACGGTGGACGGCTTCGAGGACGGCCACTGGATCGGCCTCTCCCTCCTCGACAAGGTCTCCACGGACTCCGACGCGTACCGGGACGAGATCTTCGGCCCCGTGCTGTGCGTGCTGCGCGCCGAGACGTACGAGGAGGGCCTCGAGCTCATCAACTCCTCGCCGTTCGGCAACGGCACCGCGATCTTCACCCGCGACGGCGGCGCCGCCCGCCGCTTCCAGCTGGAGGTCCAGGCGGGCATGGTCGGGGTGAACGTCCCGATCCCGGTGCCGGTCGGCTACCACAGCTTCGGCGGCTGGAAGGACTCGCTCTTCGGCGACCTCCACATCTACGGCAACGACGGCGTTCAGTTCTACACCCGCGGCAAGGTCGTCACCACCCGCTGGCCGGACCCGTCCGAGGCCCCGGCGGGCGTGGACCTGGGCTTCCCGCGCAACCACTGAGCCGCACCGACCGCCCCTGACGAGCGACGGCCGAGCCGCGCGGCCCGTACGGAAAATCCCTCACCCCGTACGGGCCGCGCGGCTTAGGGTCCGCCCATGGCAACGAAGTTCCAGATACGCGCGGCCCACACGGCGGACACCATCACCGTCTACCAGGCGTACGACCCGGCCATCGGCGTACCCGCGGCGCGCGACGGGCGGTTTCCGGCTGCCTGGAAGCGCGACCGCATGACGTGGATCAAGCCGTCGTTCCTGTGGATGATGTACCGCTGCGGCTGGGGAACCAAGGAGGGCCAGCAGACGGTCCTGGCCGTCGAGATCAGCCGGGAAGGCTTCGACTGGGCGTTGCGCAACGCCTGTCTTTCGCACTACGTCCCGGATCTCCACCCCGATCAGGCCACCTGGAAGCGGCAGTTGCGGCAGGCACCGGCGCGCGTCCAGTGGGACCCCGAGCGGGATCTGCACCTCGCGCCCCTCCCGTACCGCTCGCTGCAGCTCGGCCTCGGCGGGGAGGCGTCGGCGCGGTACGCGGACGAGTGGATCGTGGGCGTCGACGACGTCACCCCGCTCGCGCACGAGATCCACGGACTGGTGCGCGGCGGTGACAGTGAAGGTGCCGCACGGCTGATGCCCGAGGAGCGGGCCTACCCCGCGGGGGAGGAGCTCCTCGGGCATCTCACGGCGTAGCGGCGGCCGCGGCCGGGATCAGAACAGCGAGTGCAGCAGCTTGTTCGGGGAGCCCGTGCGCGGGTCCACGACCTTGCCGCTCGTTGCGTTGTTCACCAGGGCGTCGCGGACCTGGGCCGGGGTGGCCGAGGGGTGGGACGCGAGGTAGAGCGCGGCGACGCCGGCCGTGTGCGGGGTGGCCATCGACGTACCCGAGATGGTGTTCGTCGCGGTGTCGCTGTCCTTCCACGCCGACGTGATGTCCACACCGGGCGCGAACAGGTCCAGGCAGCTGCCGTAGTTGGAGAACGACGCCCGCCGGTCCGTGCTGTCCGTCGCGCCGACCGTGATCGCCTCGGGGACGCGGGCCGGCGAGTAGTTGCAGGCGTTCACGGGGATGCCGATGAGGATGCCGTTGCCCGCCGCGATCGAGTAGCTGACGCCCGAGGCGATGGACTTCTTCACCGCGTCGTCCAGAGCGGTGCTGGCCCCGCCGCCCAGGCTCATGTTGGCGACGGCCGGCTTGACGGCGTTCGCGGTCACCCAGTCGACACCGGCGATGACCCCGGCCGTCGTACCGGAGCCGTCACAGCCCAGCACGCGCACGGCGACGAGCTTCACGCTCTTGGCGACGCCGTAGGTCTTTCCGCCGACCGTGCCCGCGACATGGGTGCCGTGGCCCTGGCAGTCCTGGCCGTTCTGGCCGTCGCCGACGGTGTCCGTGCCCACGCTCGCGCGGCCGTCGAACTCGCTGTGCGAGGTGCGGATGCCGGTGTCGATGATGTACGCGTTCACGTTCGACGCCGTCGTGTTGTACGTGTACGTCGTCGACAGCGGCAGGTTGCGCTGGTCGATGCGGTCGAGGCCCCAGGTCGCGTTGGCCTGGGTGTCGTTGAGGCGGACGACGGCGTTCTGCTCGACGTACGCCACGCGCGGATCGGCGGCGAGACGTGCGGCCTTCGCCTTGGACATGGAGGCGGAGAAGCCCTTGAGGACCGAGCGGAAGGTGTGCTGGGGGTTCACACCCTGGTCGGCGGCGATGTCGGAGACGCTGGTGCTGCCGTCCTTCAGGGCGACGATCCAGCTGTTCTGTACGGCGGTTGCAGTGGGGGCGAGACGGAGATCGCCGATCGACGCGCTCTGCGCGGTGGGGGTGACGGCGAACTGGAGACCGGCCGCAAGGGCGACTGCGGGGAGCAGCGCGCCCAGACGTATGGAGCGGCGGGCAGTGAATCTCATCTCGTGCACCTGACCTCTCTCTTTGATCCGAACACGACAAACATCCGCTTGGGGCTGCGGATGTGCCGCACAGCGTCTCGTGCGGTGATCGAGTGCACAAGGGGTTGTTACTGATGGGTTCAAGCCAATGCCCAGGTGGCATGGGTACTTTGGCGGACATCAGCGACATCGGCGCGGCGCACGTGGTGCCCTTGCCCGAGCGGCACCTCAGCGCGAATCGCCCGAACCGTCACCTGTCATGAAGTCCCAGGTCAGCATGGTGAATTCGCCCTCGTTCGCGGCGCCCGCCGATGTGTACGTCGCGAGGGCGGGGTCGTTGTCGGTGTCGGCACCGACCCACATGTCGTAGCAGCCGCGCCCCCGGGCGACTGCCGCGAGGGCCTCGGTCAGCGCCCCGCCGATACCGTGCCGCCGATGATTTTCGGCCACGGACAACTCGTACAGACACATTTCCGTGCCCTTGTCGGGGTGGTGCATCTCGATGCCCGAGACCATCCCGGCCGGGGCGCCGTCGACGTACGCGATCAGCATCAGATGGCCGGGGGCGGCGAGGAAGCGCTCCGCCCACTCCGTGCGCGCGGGTCCGTCGTACAGATGCTCGGCGGCGATGAGCTCGGCGACGGTCGTCGCGCGGCGGATCTCCATGCGGCTCCTCCGTGGGCTCCTCTGTCTACCGCTGGGCGCTGCGCATCAATGTGCGCCGTGTACCGCTGTGCGCCGTGTACCGCGTCTGGTGTACGGCGACGGTACTCGGTACTACCCGAGGAGGTCGGGGAGTTCCGCCCGGCGGCAGCCGCGATGGGGGCGGCGCCGCGCATAGGGTTTCAAGCATGAAGATCCGACTTCCCGGGCGGGCCGCCGTCCGCCGGCGCCGTGGGCGATGGTTCGCGGGCGTCGCCGCGTTCGCTGTGCTCGCCGGCGCCGGTACCTGGACGGCCGCCGCTTCGGACGACGTGCCGACCGTGCACCGCGAGGACCAGGTGCTGACCATGCCGGGGGCGAGGATCGACACCTCGTACTTCACCTCCGGCGACGGCGACGGCGACGGCGGTGGCGGTGGCGTCGGCGGTCGCCGGCCCGCCGTGCTGCTCGGGCACGGCTTCGGCGGCAGCAAGGAGTCCGTGCGGGAACAGGCGGAGGCGCTGGCCCGTGACGGATACGCCGTGCTGACCTGGTCCGCGCGTGGCTTCGGCGCATCCACCGGCCGGATCGGCCTCAACGACCCGGACCACGAGGTCAAGGACGTCTCCCGGCTGATCGACTGGCTGGCGAAGCGGCCGGAGGTACGGCTGGACGCGGCCGACGACCCGCGAGTGGGCGTGACCGGCGCGTCGTACGGCGGGGCGATCTCCCTGCTCGCGGCGGGGTACGACCACCGGGTCGACGCGATCGCCCCGGAGATCACGTACTGGAACCTCGCCGACGCGCTCTTCCCGGACGGCGTCTTCAAGAAGCTCTGGGCGGGAATCTTCTTCACGACCGGTTCGGCGGGCACGGCCGGACTCACCCCGGAGGCCACCGAGGCCCCGGCGGACCCGAGCGCTCCGACGGGCGGGAACGCTCCGACGGACGGGAACGCCCAGGTCGGGACGGGCGGGACCGAGAAAGGCGCGGCCGAGGCCGGCAGCCGGCAGGCCGAGGGCGTGGCGGCCGCCGTCCCCGCATGCGGGCGCTTCCAGCCCGTCCTCTGCGCCATGTACGAGCGGGTCGCCACCTCCGGGAAGCCCGATGCGGAGGCCCGCGCCCTGCTGGAGGCCCGCAGCCCGTCCGCCGTCGGCGACCGGATCAAGGTGCCCGCGCTCATCGTGCAGGGGCAGTCCGACTCGCTCTTCCCGCTCTCGCACGCCGACGCGATGGCCAAGACGATCAAGGGGAACGGTGCGCCCGTGGCCGTCGACTGGATCGCGGGTGGGCATGACGGCGGTGACCTCGAGGCCGACCGGATCCAGGGCCGGGTCTCCGCCTGGTTCGACCGGTATCTGAACGAGGACAAGGCCACCGACACCGGCCCTGCCTTCCGCGTCAGCCGGACCGGCGGCGTCGACTCCACCGACGGACAGGCGACCCTGCGGGGCGCCACCGCGCCCGGCTATCCGGGCCTGGGCGCAGGCGGCCGTACGGTCGAACTCACCGGCCGGACACAGTCCTTCCGCAACCCGGCAGGCGCCAACCCGCCCGGTATCTCCGCCGTCCCCGGTGTCGGCGGCGGACTCTCCCAGCTCTCCTCCCTCGGCGTCGGCCTCTCCCTCGACTTTCCCGGGCAGTACGCCCGCTTCGACTCCCGGCCCGTCGACCGGCCCCTGCGGATCACCGGCTCGCCCACCGTCCGCGTCGAAGTGACGTCCGACAGCGGGGAGGCGGTCCTCTTCGGCAAGCTGTACGACATCGGGCCCGATGGCCGCCGACAGGTGCTGCCCGCCCAACTCGTGGCCCCCGTCCGGGTCGAGGGCGCCACGGCAGGCAAGGCCGTCGCCCTGACCCTGCCCGCCGTGGACCACGAGATCGAGGCAGGCCACCGGCTCCGCCTCGTCCTCGCCGCCACCGACCTCGGCTACGCGTCCCCGGCCGCCCCGGCCACCTACACCGTCTCCCTGGCAGGGCAGCTCACGGTGCCCACCGCGCCCGCCGTCACCACCCAGGCGGCCGCCCTGCCCTGGTGGGTATGGGGACTGCCCGCCGCGGGTGCGGTCGTCGCCGCTGCGCTGCTGCTCACCGCCCGCCGTCGCACCACCGCACCGGCGCCGGACCCCGAGCTCGCTGACGTACCCCTGCAGATCACCGGACTGACCAAGCGGTACGCCAACTCCGCCGACCGCTACGCCGTGCGCGACCTGTCCTTCCGCGTCGAGAAGGGCCAGGTTCTCGGACTCCTCGGCCCGAACGGCGCGGGGAAGACCACCACGCTGCGCATGCTGATGGGCCTGATCACCCCCGACGACGGCGAGATCCGCGTCTTCGGACACGCCGTCAAACCCGGCGCGCCCGTCCTCTCCCGGGTCGGCGCCTTCGTCGAGGGCGCGGGCTTCCTGCCGCATCTGTCCGGGCGGGAGAACCTCGAACTGTACTGGCGGGCCACCGGCCGCCCCGCCGAGGACTCCCACATCGACGAGGCCCTGGAGATCGCCGGCCTCGGCGACGCCCTCGCCCGCGCCGTGCGCACCTACTCGCAGGGCATGCGGCAGCGGCTCGCCATCGCGCAGGCCATGCTCGGACTGCCGGATCTGCTGATCCTCGACGAGCCGACCAACGGGCTCGACCCGCCACAGATCCGCGAGATGCGGGACGTGATGATCCGGTATGCGGCCGGGGGCCGGACCGTCATCGTCTCCAGCCACCTCCTCGCGGAGGTGGAGCAGTCCTGCACCGATCTGGTGGTCATGGACCGCGGGCGGCTCGTGCAGGCAGGCCCCGTCGCGGAGATCACCGGCGCGGGCGACACGCTGCTGGTGACGACCGCGGCCGAGGTGGCCGAGCCGCTGGTGGAGAAGATCGCGGCCCTGCCCGGGATCGGCTCCGCCGTCCGCACGGACGACGGGGTCGGGCTGCTGGTCAGCCTGAACGGGGCGAGCGCCACCGCGCTCATCACCGAACTCGTACGGCTGGACGTGCCGGTGACCGGTGTCGGCCCGCACCGACGCCTGGAGGACGCGTTCCTCACCCTGATCGGAGGAGCATCCGCATGAGCACTGTGCACACCAGGGCGGCCGAGGCTACCGCCCCCGGCTACCGGCCGCGGCACACCCTGCCGCTGCGCGTCGAGGCCGTACGCCAGCTGAAGCGCCGGCGGACGCTGGTGATGGGCGCGATCCTGGCCGCGCTGCCGTTCGTCCTGATCGTGGCCTTCGCGATCGGCGGCACACCGGGCGAGCGCGGCGGGGGCGGCGGCGACCGGATCACGCTGATGGACACGGCGACCGCGTCCGGCGCGAACTTCGCCGCCACCTGCCTCTTCGTATCGGCGGGGTTCCTGCTGGTGGTGCCCGTCGCACTGTTCTGCGGGGACACCGTGGCATCCGAGGCAAGCTGGTCCTCCCTTCGCTATCTGCTCGCGGCACCGGTACCGCGGTCCCGACTGCTGTGGTCGAAGCTGGTCGTGGCGCTGGGCTTCAGCGCCGCGGCGATGCTGCTGCTGCCGCTCGTCGCACTCGCGGCGGGCACGGCGGCCTACGGCTGGGGCCCGCTGGAGCTGCCCACCGGAGGGTCCCTCCCGACCTCGGAAACGCTGCCGCGGCTCGCGCTCGTCGTCGCGTTCATCTTCGTGTCCCAACTGGTTGCCGCCGGCCTGGCGTTCTGGCTGTCGACCAAGACCGACGCACCGCTTGGCGCGGTCGGCGGCGCGGTCGGCCTGACGATCATTGGGAACGTCCTGGACGCGGTGACCGCGCTCGGCTCCTGGCGCGACTTCCTCCCGGCGCACTGGCAGTTCGCCTGGGCGGACGCCCTCCAGCCGCAGCTGGAATGGGGCGGGATGCTGAAGGGCACGGCGGTATCCGTGACATACGCCCTGATCCTCTTCGCCCTCGCCTTCCGCGGCTTCGCCCGCAAGGACATCGTGTCCTGACGCCTGACGCCTGACGCCTGACGCCTGACGCCTGACGCCTGACGCCTGACGCCGGGCAGGCCGCGTCCGTCCACTCAGATCCAGCCACGGCGAGCCGCCTCCACCCCCGCGCGGAAGCGGCTCGCCGTGCCCAGGGCTGCCAGGAGCTCTCCCACACGGCGGCTGTACGTCCGCGCCGACATCCCGAGACGCGCCGCGGCCGTCTCGTCCGTGAGCCCCGCCAGCATCGCGTCGAGCACGGGACGCAGATGCGCGGGCGCCGACCCCGACACGGCGACCGCAACCTCGTCCCCGCCGTCCCACCACGACTGATGGGTGCGGACCAGGGCCTGGACGACGACGGGGTCGCGGATCAACAGCAGCCCGTTGCTGTGCAGTTCGAGATCGAGCGGCACGGCAGCGACCGAACGGTCCGCGACGACCAGCTTGAACGGGATCGAGTCGGTCACTCGGGCCCGGCCGCCGAGCCGCCCGGGCGGCGGCAGATGCGACAGCGCCCGCCGTGGCACGATGCGGCGCACCGTCGCCGGCCGTTCGTCGGCCGCTCGCACACAGGCCCCTGCGAGGGCGCGGAACGGCTCGGCCACGGTCGGCGAGCCCACCGGGTCGTCGAACGTCAGCAACTCGTGCCGGGCCGCATGGACCAGCCCGGTCAGCGTGGCGCTCACCTGCGCCAGTCCTCTGACCGGCCGGCCCGGACCGGGCTGTTCGGTCAGGACCTGCCCGCACACGACGGAGCCCGGTCTGGGAATGGCGATGACATTGGGCACGGCTGACCACCCCCCGATCTCGGAGCCGTACGCCACTCCATGTATGCACGCGGCTGCGCATCGTGACAACCCCAAGTTCAGGGGATGGCGAGTCCCCGCCAGTCGCTTCAGCCGGCAGCGACATGCCCGCCAGTCTGGAGGAGCGGCGCGAGAGGCGATCCGCGAGGAGAAGGGAAGATCACCCATGGTCCGACGCATGACCCGACGCACGAACAGACGGCCCGTTCGGGCACCGCGCGCACTCCTGGCCGTCGCAGCGGCGCTCCCCCTGGCCGTCCTGTCCCCGAGCGCAGGAACGGCCCAGGCGGACGAAGCCCCAGACGACACCCGCGGACCCACCGCCCTGCTCTCCTGCAGTACCGGCACGGACGGCTGGACGGGCTGGGCCGACTGCTCCAACCCGAGCAGCCAGGTCGTCGCCTTCCGTGTCGTCGTGGTCTGCGGCTGGTGGCCCGACGCATACGGCCACTGGGTGACGCTGCACCCGGGCTGGTCCGGCCGATCCTCCGCCACCTGCGGCGGCGGGACCGGAGTCGGCAGCGTGGGCTGGGAAGAGGGCTGACCCCAGGTCCCGGTCCCTCCCGCTCCACCCGAACGGTGGGCGTTGCCGTGCGGCGGTACGGAAACGCCCGCTCAACCCCGGCCCCAGTCGCCGCCGTTGCCGCATTGAGATCCATCCGCAACTCCTTCGCATGCTCCTTCGGGCCGTCCCGGACGTCACATTCACAAGTGCTGACGATCCAGGGGGCGGCAGATGAATCTCTGCGCAAGGACGTACCGGGCAAGGACGTACAAGGGAGCGTTCGTCGCGCTACTGGCCGGCGCGATGCTGCTGACCGGTTGCGGGGCGGGCGGGCAGGCCGACCGCGCGTCGAACGGCGGGGGCGCGCACCGGGCCGAGGACGGTTTGCAGGCCCCGATGCCACCCGACGGCGGCGGCCGTCCGGCGGAAGGCGACAGCGGAAGCGGAAGCGGAAGGGAGGGTGAGCAGAAGGGCGACGCTCAGAGGGAGTTCGCACCCCCGGCCGACTACCTGTCCACCTTCGCGCTCGATGTGGACACGGCCTCGTACGGATACGCGCGGCGCGTCCTCGGTGAGGGGCGGCTGCCGGAGCCCGACTCCGTACGGCCCGAGGAGTTCATCAACAGCTTCCGTCAGGACTATCCACGGCCCGAAGGCGACGGCTTCACCGTGACCGTGGACGGCGCCCGCATGGGTGGCCAGGGAGAGGAGGAATGGTCGCTGGTACGTGTGGGGCTCGCCACCCGCACATCGATGAGGAGCGGTGAACGGCCACCGGCCGCGCTGACGTTCGTCGTCGACATCTCCGGGTCGATGGCCGAGGCCGGCAGGCTCGATCTCGTCCGCGAGTCGCTCGGCATCCTCACCGACCAGCTGCGCGACGACGACTCGATCGCCCTCGTCACCTTCAGCGACGAGGCCGAGACTCGGCTGCCGATGACCCGGCTCGACGGCAACCGGGACCGTATCCACCGCATCGTCGACTCGCTGGAACCGACCGACTCCACCAACGTGGAGGCGGGCGTCCGCACCGGCTTCGACGTTGCCGTCGAGGGTCACCGGCGGGGCGCCAACAACCGGGTGGTGCTCCTCTCCGACGCGCTCGCCAACACCGGTGAGACGGAGGCCGACGCGATCCTGGAGCGGATCGCCGAAGCCCGTCGGGAGTACGGCATCGCGCTCTTCGGTGTCGGCGTCGGTAGCGACTACGGCGACAAGCTGATGGAGCGGCTCACGAACCGGGGCGACGGCCACACGACCTATGTGTCCACGTCCGCGCAGGCCAGGAAGGTGTTCGTCGACCAGCTCCCTGCACATATCGAGTTGCGCGCCCGCGACGCGAAGGCGCAGGTCGCGTTTGACCCCCAGACGGTGAAGGAGTTCCGACTGATCGGATACGAGAACAGGGCTGTCGCCGACGAGGACTTCCGCAACGACAGGGTGGACGGCGGCGAGGTCGGTCCCGGCCACACGGTGACCGCGCTCTATGCGGTGCGGCTTCGCGAAGGGGCTGGCGGACACGTCGCCACGGCGACCGTGCGCTGGCTCGACCCGGCGAACCGGTCCCCCCACGAGGCATCCGGCACGGTGGAGGCGGGTGCGCTCGACCGTGACCTCTGGTCCGCGGGGACGGCGCCGCGGCTGCAGGTGAGTGCCACGGCCGCGTACTTCGCCCAGGCCCTGCGCGGCGCCGAGACGCCCGGCGCCCTCGGGCTGGACGAGCTCGCCGAGCGCGCCGGCACCCTCGCACGGCGCACGGAGGACGCGTCCGTACGTCAGCTGGCGGAATCGATACGACAGGCCGACGGGCTGCTCGAGTGAGACACCGGCCCTAATCCGGCCGGGGCCCGGACCGACCCTGGCCGGCGCTCGGTCCCGGCCTTGCTCAAGCCTCGCCGGTGTGGCGGGCCGGGACGCCGACCCCGGCCCGCCAGGTTCGTGGTCGCCGGCGGTGCGGTGCGGCGCGATGCGATGCGATGCGATGCGGCGTGATGCGATGCGGCGTGGTGCGGCGTTGTGGGTGTGCTGCGTAAGGGCGTTCGGCGCGCCATGATGTGCCGTATGGCCACGTTGCTGCTCGCCCTCGCCGTCGTTTCCACCGGCCTGTACGCGGGTTTCATGCTGATCTTCCAGACTGCGATCATGCCCGCGCTGGCCAGGCTGTCCGACGAGCAGTTCGCGCCGGCGATGCGGCGCATCAACGAAGAGGTGCCGCGGGCGGTGTTCCTGGTGGTCTTTCTGGCCATCATCGCGTTCCCCGCGGCGGCGCTTGCCGTGCCGATCGACGGACGTTCGGGCACCCAGAAATGGCTGATCCTGGCCGGGCTGGTGTGCGCCGTGCTGAATCATCTGGTCACGATTGCCGGAAACATCCCGCTGAACAACGCACTGGCAGCCTCGGAGGGTTCACCCGACTCCGAGGTCCGTGCGGCCTTCGAGGCCAAGTGGAACCGCCTCCACATTGTCCGTACTGTCCTCATTCTGGCCTCGTTCGTGCTGCTCGTCTGGGCCTCGCTCGTGTGACGGAAAGACGACACCGCCCGCAAGCGGACAGCGCGGGAGGGCGGACAGCGGGGTGGAGAAGCCAGTACGGTCGTGAGGTACGCACGAGACAACGTTGTCGGCAACTGCCGATATCTGTCGGCACCTGCCGTACCGACTCCGGCGCAGACTCCGGCGTGATCCGCCGGGCGGGGCCGGGGCGGGTTGTCCCGGTCGTCCCCGCGCCGGCAGGGGGCGATCCCCCACCCGGGACAACCCGCCCCCTCCCGGCGCTGGTTGAGAGGTCCCGGCGTCCCGGCGTATCCGTGGTCCGGCGGTCAGCTGCCGAGTGGGAGGGGCTTCCCGCAGCGGGCGCAGTAGCGCGCGTCCGATTCCGTCGCGAGGCGCCCGCAGTCCATGCAGACCCGGTCCAGGAGACATGCGGGCTCACCGCCGGTGCTCTGGATGGCCAGGCCCGGGCGGCGCCGGTGGACGCTCAGTTGGACGAGTCCCTCGGGTCCCGCACGCAGGGCGCGGCGGCTGCCGTGCGGCAGCCAGACCACCGAACCGGCGGCAATGCTCTGCGGCTCCCCGTCGACGTGGAGGACTCCGCCGCCTCCGGTGACGTACAGCAGCACGTCCAGATCGGGCTCGATGTGTTCGGCGACGCCGGCGTCCGCTGGCAGCCGTACGACATTGGCGTCGAGCTGGCGTGTGCTCTCCGCGAGGCGCCACAATGCTCCGCCCCGCTCCTCGGAGACCCCGATGCTGAGCTCGGCCAGCCGCGCGAGCACGCCCCGGCCCGAGCCGGAAGGGGATGCCATGAGATTCCTCCTGTGATCGACCCCACGCGATCCTCGCCGGACCCCAAAGCCAGGGATGGTACTCCTCCGTTGGGCCGTCCCTGCCCACCCGGCACTCGACGTACGCTGCCCGCATCCCCGGATCACCCGAAGCGGTCATGTGAAGCAGTCAGCCGAGGCAGCTGCTTGAAGCAACCGCCTGAAGCAACCGCCTGAAGCAGCCGTCGAGCGGGAGGAAACGCGTGAGTGACCAGCCCAGGAAGCCGTTCCTGTACATCATCGTGTGCGCGGCCGGGAACGCGGGCGATGTGGGGAAGCTGATCACCGCGGCGCAGGAGCAGCAGTGGGACGTCGGGGTCATCGCCACCCCGCAGGGCCTCGGGTTCATCGACGCGGACGCGGTGTCGGCCCGGACGGGGTATCCGGTCCGGTCGGCCTGGCGCCGCCCCGGCGAGGCGCGCCCCTTCCCGACCGCGGACGCCATGGTCGTGGCTCCGGCCACGTTCAACACCATAAACAAGTGGGCTGCCGGGATCGCCGACACGCTTGCGGTGGCCACGCTCTGCGAGGCGTACGGGGCCGGCGTGCCGACGGTCGTACTTCCGAGCGTGAACGCTGACCTCGCGGCTCACCCCGCGTACCGGGCGAGCGTGGAGCGGCTGCGCGGGATGGGCGTGCTCTTCGCCTCGGACACCCACGCGGAAGCGCCCGAGTCCGAGTCCGAGTCCGAGTCCGAGTCCGAGTCCGAGTCCGGAGACGGAAACGGGGACGCGCCGGCCCCCTTCCGGTGGGAGCGCGCGCTGGAACTGCTTGCCCCGGCCGCCGCCGGGGGAGGCCGGAGTTAGCTGCTCGGGGAGCCCAGCGCTCCCGGCAACCGGGGGCTCGCCCCTGGTTCGGGAAGGTGCGTCACCCACGGCGTCGCCCATAAACAGCTGGGCGAGAGCGCGCGAAGGGCCCGGCTCAGGTGGTGTATTCGGAGTTCAGCCGCACGTATCCCTCGGTGAGGTCGCAGCCGTACACCGTGAACGCGCCGTCGGCGATGCCGAGATCGATCCTGATGACGACCTCGTCTCCGCTCAGGTACTCCGTCAGGGCCTCGAGGATCGTCTCCTCGTCGGCCCGGGGCGGGTAGACGGCGACGTCCCCGAAGCGGATGGTGACCTTGTCCTTGTCGATGTCCGTCTCGTCCTGGCACTTTCCGATCGCCATCGCCACCCGGCCCCAGTTCGGGTCGCAGCCGTGGACGGCGGTCTTCACCAGCGGTGAGTTGACGACCGACTTGCCGACCCGCTTCGCCTGCGCCGCGTCCCGGGCTCCGGCCACCTCGACCTGGATGAGCTTGCTCGCGCCCTCGCCGTCGGAGGCGATCATCTTCACCAGGTCGAGCGCCACGCGGTGCAGCGCGGTCCTGAACGCGTCCGCGTCGACCTCGCCGGCGAGCCCGTTCGCGAACAGCGCGGCCGTGTCCGACGTGGAGGTGTCGGTGTCGATGCTCACCGCGTTGAACGTGACGTCCATGACCTCGCGGAACACCCGGTCCTGCACCTCCGGCGCGAGGTGTGCGTCGGTGGCGAAGAAGGTGAGCAGCGTCGCCATGTCCGGCTCCAGCATGCCCACCCCCTTGGCGATACCGGTGATCGTCGCCTCGCCGACGCGGGCCGTCGCGATCTTGGGGTGCGTGTCGGTGGTCATGATGGACCGCGCGGCCGCCTCGAAGCCCTGGTCCTCGGGGAACGGCAGGCCGAGCGTCGCGACATGGGCCCTGATGCTCTCCATCGGGAGGTGACGGCCGATCACCCCGGTGGCGGCGACGAGCAGTTCCCCGGGCGGCAGGCCGACCGCCTTGGCGACGCTGTCCCGTACCTCCAGGGCGTTGGCCGCACCCTGCGCGCCCGTGGCGACGTTCGCGTTCCGCGCGACGACCACCACGCCTCGTGCGACGCCGTCGGCCGCGGCCTCGCGGGACAGGAGCACGGAGGGGCCGGCGAACCTGGACCGGGTGAACACCGCGCTGACCTGTGCGGGCTCTGTGGACAGCAGCACGGTGAAGTCGTCCCGGCCGTCGTCACCCGCGCCGACCGGAGCCACGTGGACAGCGAACCCCTTGGGCGTGTCGACCATGAGTCACTCCTCTGGATAGCCATGCGATCGATCTCATACTGATGCGTCCTGGTGTGAGCCTATACGGTGACCGTCCGGGGGCCTCTCGGTCGGCTGTCCGCGCGTCCGCGTCGTCGCCCGAGGGTGACAACGGGCGTTCCTGCGGACCTTCCTACGGGCGCAGGACGACCTTTCCGACCGTGCGCCGCCCCAGCAGGTCCTCGTGTGCGCGCCGGGCGTCGGCCAGCGGGTAGCTGCCTCCGGTGACGGGCGTGATGCGGCCGCGCGTCACCAGGTCGAGGAGTTCCGCGAGCGGCCCTTCGACGGCGCCCGGGGCCGCCAGCGTGGGGCGCAGCCAGAAGCCGACGACGGAGGCGTTGAGCCGGCTGAGGCGGGCGGGGTCGACCGGGGTGAATCCGCTGCGGGACGCGTTGCCGTAGGTGACGAGGCGGCCGAAGGACGCGAGCGACGCCAGCGCCCGGTCGAGGAGTTCCCCGCCGACGGCGTCGAGAATGACGTCGGCTCCCTTCTCCAGTGGGTAATCGACGACCTCGTCCGCCCCGATCTCCAGGGCGAGCCGGGCCTTGGCCGGGGAGGACACCTGCGCGAGCACCCGCCCCGCACCGAACTCCCTGGCCAGTTGGACGGCGAGGGTGCCGACACCGCCCGCCGCGGAGTGCACCACCACGGTTTCGCCCCGGCGCAGCCGGGCCGCGGAACGGAGCAGGTGCCAGGCCGTCAGTCCCTGCATCAGCAGGGCCAGCGCCTGCGCGGCGTCGAGCTCCTCGGGAATCCCGAAGACGGACGACTCCTTGGCGACCACCTGTTCCGCGTACCCGTGGGACACGCGTGCCAGCACCCGCCGGCCGTCAGGGGTGCGTCCCACGACCTCGCTCCCCGGGACGTACGGCAGCTGGTCGGCGCTCAGATAGGAGCCGTCGGTCTGGTGTGTGTCGGCGAAGTTGACACCGGCGGCCTCCACCGTGAGGAGTAACTCCCCCGGGCCCGGGGCGGGAGGGGCCAGTTCCACGGGCGTGAGGACTTCCGGACCGCCGAAGCGGTCGAACTGAATAGCGATCATGGTCGCACGCTACCGCGCGACACCAGCCCGTCGCGGGCCTCCGAGCGCATCGCCCGCGCCGGCGGGCCCCGCCACTGCGGACACGCCGCGCTCGCGGGCAAACCACCCGCCGGCCACGTTCCCAACCTCACAAGGCAATCCAGCTAGCGGGCCCCCGAGCGCATCACTCGCCGCCGCGGGCCCTGTCGCCCGGGACGGTCGTCCGCCGGGCGCGCTACCGGCCCAGGACCTGGCCGTCGGGCGTGAAGGTGACCGGAAGGCTCTCGGGTCCGCGCAGTCCGCCCGGCCGCCACCGCAGCTCGCCCGGGGGCACGGCCAGGGCGAGCCCGGGAAGGCGGCGCAGGGCGGTCCCGATGGCGACCTGGCCCTCCAGCCGGGCCAGCGGTGCCCCCAGGCAGTAGTGGATGCCGTGCCCGAACGCGAGGTGGGCGTTGTCCCGCCGGGTGATGTCCAGCCGGTCGGGGTCGGGGAACCGCCCCGGGTCGCGGTCGGCGATGGCCGAGGCGATCAGCACGGTCGCACCGCGCGGGACGGTCACGCCCGCGATCTCGACGTCCTCGCGCGCGAACCGGGCGATGCCGGGGCTGACCGGCCCGTCGTAGCGGAGGAACTCCTCGATCGCGCCCGGCAGCAGCTCCGGGTCGGAGCGCAGCAGCTCCAGCTGGTCGGGGTGCGCGAGCAGCGCCGCGATGCCGCCGCCGATCAGGTTGACCGTGGTGATGTACCCGGCGACCAGCAGCAGGAACGCCATGGCGATCAGCTCGTCCTCGTTCAGCTGCTGCTCCTCGTCCCGGGCGGTGATCAGCGCGCTGAGGAGGTCGTCCGCGGGCCGGGCCCGTTTCGTCTCCAGCAGCTTGGTCAGATACGCGCGCATGTCCTGCCAGGCGGCGTTCACCACGGCCGGGTCCGGCAGCTCGGCCCCCCGCATGATCATGTCGTCGGTCCACCGCTGGAACTCGTGCCGGTCCTCCACCGGCACGCCGAGCAGTTCGCTGATCACGGTGACCGGGAGCGGCAGCGCGAAGTCCGCGACGAGGTCGGCCCGGCCGGCCGGCACGAACGCGTCGAGCAGCCCGTCGGTGATCTCCTGGATGCGGGGCCGCAGCTCGGCCATGCGGCGCGCGGTGAACGCCTTCGAGACCAGGCGGCGCAGGCGGGTGTGGTCGGGCGGGTCGGAGCGGAGCATGTTGCTCAGCATCGAATCGCGCTCCGTCTCCGGCAGCTGCTGCAGGAGCCGGTGGTCCGACGCGTCGCGCACGTCGCTGCTCAGCCGGGGGTCGGACAGGGCCGCGAGTCCGTCCTCGTAGCGCGTGACCAGCCAGGCCTCCAGGCCGCCCGCGATGAGGGCGCGGCGCACGGGGCTGTCCTCGCGCAGCTGCCGGTAGAGCGGGAACGGGTCCGCCACGAAGGCGGGGTCGGCGTAGGGCAGAAGGACCGGCTGCTGGCTCATGATGCCTCCCGGAGTACGTCGCCGTCCCCGCGGCGACTTATCAGGGCTTGAGGGTATATGTCCCAGTGTGGTAGATCCCGGGATTTCACCGAAGGGAGGGGCGGCGATGGAGCGGACCATGTGCTGTGTGGTGGGGGGCGGCCCCGCCGGAATGGTCCTCGCCCTGCTGCTGGCCCGGGCCGGCGTGGCGGTGACGGTCCTGGAGAAGCACGGTGACTTCCTGCGCGACTTCCGCGGCGACACCGTGCATCCGTCCACCCTGGCGCTGCTGGACGATCTGGGCCTGGCCGAGCGGTTCGCACAGCTGCCGCAGCGGCAGGTGAAGACGGTCCAGCTGCCGATCGGTCCGGACCGATCACTGGTCACCGTCGGGAACATCGGTGCGCTGCCGGGCAAGTACAACTACATCGCCATGGTGCCGCAGTGGGACCTGCTCAACCTCCTCGTGGACGAGGCGGGGCGGGAGCCGTCCTTCTCCGTACGGATGAACACCGAGGCCACCGGCTTCCTGCAGGAGCGCGGACGGGTCACAGGGGTGCGCTACCGCACGTCCGACGGCCGTACCGGCACGCTGCGGGCCGGCCTCACGGTGGCCTGCGACGGCCGGGGCTCGCTGGCCCGGTCGCTGCCCGAACTGGGGCTGCGGAGCTTCCCCTGCCCGATGGACGCCTGGTGGTTCCGGCTGCCGCGGCGCGACAACGACCCGCACGGGCTCGTGGGAGGCGTCGGCGACCGGTTCCTCAGCGCGATGATCGACCGCGGGGACTACTGGCAGTGCGCCGCGCTCATCCCCAAGGGAACCGACGCCGCGCGCCGCGCCGCCGGCCTCGAACGGTTCAACGCCGAATTCACGGCCGCCGTCCCCTGGCTCGCGGACCGGGTCCACGCGATCGGTTCCTGGGAGGACGTGAAGCTGCTCGACGTGCGGCTCGACCGCCTCCGGCACTGGCACCGCCCGGGCCTGCTGTGCATCGGCGACGCCGCGCACGCGATGTCGCCGGTCTTCGGCATCGGCATCAACCTCGCCGTCGAGGACGCCGTGGCGGCCGCCCGGTACCTCGTCGGACCGCTGCGCCGGGGCGCCGTCGGACTCCGGCACGTACGCGCCGTCCAGTGCCGCCGTTGGCCGACCGCGGTCGCGACCCAGGCGCTGCAGCGGACCGCCCACGCGCGTGTCATCGCACCGCTGTTGGCCGGCCGGTCGCCCGTCGGCAACCCCAGGAGGGCACAGCGGCTGACCGAGCTGCTCACCACCTCGCGGTGGCTGAACCGGGTGCCCGCGTACTTCCTCGCCTACGGCGCCGTGCGCGAGCGCCCGCCCACCGCCTCGCTGCGCTGACCGGTGGCTGCGCCCCCTGCGCACGGGGCGGGAGGGCAGGCCCGGCACGGCGGCGCAGGCGCCGAGCGAGGGCGCGGTGTATCCAGGACGTATGGTTCCTCGACGGCTCTGCGGAGCCCATCGTCTGTCATGGGAGCCACACCATGCCCTGCTGGCGGTGCCGATCGCGCTGATCGCGCTCGTCACGGTGGTCGACGTCCTGGCGCCGCCGGAGGTCCACCTCGGTCCCTTCCTCGTCGCCGCCCCCGCCGTCACGGCGTCGTTCGCCGGGGCCCGGACGACCGCGTGCGTCGGTGCGCTCGCCGTCCTCGCCCAGGTGGTGGTCTCGATGGCGCGTACCACCCTCACCGATCTGAACCACTCGATCCAGGTCATCGCCCTGATCCTGATCTCGGGGTTCGTGACGTTCTTCGCCCATCTACGGGAACGCCACGAGAGGGAACTGACCCAGCTGCGCACGGTCGCCGAGGCGACACAGCAGGTGGTGCTCCGGCCGCTGCCGCAGCGGATCGGCCCGCTGCGCATCGCCTCCGTCTACCTGGCCGCCGAGAGCGAGGCGCAGATCGGCGGGGACCTGTACGCCGCCGCCCGCACGGCCGACGGAACGCGGTTCGTCATCGGTGACGTACGGGGCAAGGGGCTGGAGGCGATCGGGGACGCTGCCCTCCTCCTCGGCGCCTTCCGGAGCGCCGCCCACCATCAGGCCGGCCTGTTGGCGCTGGTGTCGCATCTGGAGGGAGCCGTCTCCTCGGATCTGGACGACCCCGGGGCCTCCGGCGACGACATCGAGGACCGGGGCGAGGCGTTCATCACCGCGGCGGTCCTGGACGTCCCTGACAAGGAACCGGACCTCCGCCTGATCAACTGCGGGCACCCGTCGCCGCTGCTGCTGCGCGACGGCCTGGTCCTTCCGCTCGACGTGCGACGGCGATTGCCGCCGCTGGGCCTCACCGAGTTCGTGCAGTGCGACCTGTCCGTGGAGACGTTCGCCTTCGAGCCCGGAGACATCGTCCTGCTCTACACGGACGGTGTCATCGAAGCGCGCGACCGGAACGGCACGTTCTACCCCCTGGAGGAACGGGTGAGCACCTGGTCCGCCAAAGGCCCCCACGCCCTCCTGGGCCGCCTGTGCAGCGACCTGCTGCGCCATGCCGGCGGACATCTGGGGGACGACGCCGCCATGGTGGCGATCGAGCGCATGCCGGAGTGAACCTCGGGATCTCGACGTCGGGATCTCGGTATCAAACAAACCATTTTCCCGGTTTGTTTGATACCGCATCACGCCGGAAACTGGCCAACGAAAGGGTGTGTCCGACCGGTACTGGTCGCTTCAGGCAAGAACATACAGCGTGGATGGTTTTATAAGCCGGGCTGCCGTACAGTGCTCTCCGTGCACCGGGGATTCCGGAGAGCGACGTCCGCACGTCGCGTGCGCGCTCGCCGGACCATGGCCGATCGGCCCATGGGCGTACGGAGTCCGTCCGTCCGACGTCCAGGAGTAGAGCAGCAGGGAGCTGTCCGTGTCGAAGCAGGAAAGGGCAGTACGCACCCGCCGTGACCTGGTCCATGCGGCGGCCGTCGCGTTCGAGCAGTACGGCTATGTGCAGGCGACGCTGGCGACCATCAGCGACCAAGCGGGCGTCAGTACCGGCGCCCTGCACTTCCACTTCGAGAACAAGGCGGCGCTCGCCGCCGCGGTCGAGGCGGCCGCGTACGAACAACTGCGGGCCGTCGTGTGCGAGGCGTGCGGGAGCGCCGAACCCGCGCTCCAGGCGTTGGCCGAGGCCTCCCAGGAGGTGTCACGGCTGCTGCGCGCCAATGTGGTGTTCCGTGCCGGCTTCCAGCTCAACTTCGACATCACCCGCCGGTCCGACCTGGACCTGCGGCACGAGTGGCACGCGTGCGTGCAGAACCTGATCGACAAGGCGCGCGACGGCGGCGGGCTGATGCGGACCGTCGTCCCGCACGACGTCGTCGCCGTGATCGTGGCCGCCACCGTAGGGTTCGGACTGCTCGGCAGGGAGAGCCGGGAGTGGCTTTCCCCGAACACGCTGGCCGGCTTCTGGGAACTCCTCCTGCCCCGGCTTGCCGCCGTACCGGAATCACCGTCCGGTAATTCCCTTGTCACCGCAGACCGTTCAGTTACTCGACAGCGAACTGATTAAACAATTAACGGTCATCATTGACCCCGACGGAAATCGCCGCAGACTTCAATGCGGTGAGCATGTCCCGAAGGGAATTGACCATGACCGCACAGGCCGTGCCCGGTGACCGAAGGCGCCTGACTCATCGAAGGCGCTTCCCCGACCCCGACGCGCTGCGTGCCGTCCGGTTCGACACACGGGTGCGGAGCATCGAGGAGTCCATACGCCGGGAGCTGGCCCTCACCCTGAGGCTCCCGTCCGCCGACCGCGTCGCCACCGGCAGGCCGCTCCGCGCCCAGGGTGCCGGCTCGATCGCGGCCGTCCGGATCGCCGGCCTCCTGGAACGCGGGCTGCGGGTCCGGATCTCGCCCGTCGAGCTCCTGCGCGACGACAGCGTGACCGAACTGGCCGTGCTGCTGGCGATGCGCTTGGAAGGACGTGCCGAGGCGCACCTGACCGGTCCTGGCGGCGCTCGGCGATGACCGTGGACCAACTGGACGTACTCCCGGGCCGTCCGGGCGTTCTCCCCGGCCGGCGGATCGCCGCCCCCCTCACCGTCACGGACGACGAACTGCAGCTGTGGATGCTGCGCCGGCCCTGGACCGAGAGCGCCGCGCGACCGCTGACGGTGTCCGGACTCGACGACCGCGAACGCGAACGCGCCGCCTCCTTCCAACGGCCCCAGGACCGACTCCTGTACGTGTCGGCACACCTCGCCCTCCGTCGCGTCCTCGCCGCCTGTCTGGGCGTCCACCCGCGCGACGTGCTCCTGGGGCGCGAACCCTGCCCCGGCTGCGGCGGTCCGCACGGCCGCCCCGTGGTCGCCGACGCGCCCTTCCCGCTGCACTTCTCCCTCTCCCACAGCCACGGCCTCGTCCTCATCGCCGTCGCCACGCACCCGGTGGGCGTGGACGTGGAACAGCTGCCATCGGCGGAGACGGTGGACCTGTGCACGCCCTCGCTCCACCCCGCCGAGCAGAAGGAACTGGCCCTCCTGCCCACCGGCGAACGCCGCCGCGCCTTCACACGGCTGTGGACGCGCAAGGAGGCCTACCTCAAGGCGATCGGCACCGGCCTCAGCCGTGACCTGTCCGCCGACTACCTCGGCGAGCGCGAGGGCCCCGGCGCCCCGCCCGGCCCGGCCGGCTGGACCGTACGCAACGTGCCCACCGGCTCCCGCCACAGCGCCCAGAGCGACCACAGCGGCCACTGCGCCGCCGTCGCGTTCCGGAGCGCGCAGGACCACTGCTGCACCGTGCGCCGGCTGCCCGAGGACAGCCTGTACGCCGACGACGCGACCGCGACCGGAATCGTCGCCGCCGTCGAGCCGCGCGTGTGCGCCCTGCTGCCGGTCTCGCGCGCGCTCACGTGACACCACCACGACCGACCGACCACCGCGACCGACCACCGCGACCTCTCTCAAGGGAAGTGTGGAACATTGCTGACCGTCGACTCCCAGGCACCCGACCGGCTCGACGAACTCGCCGAGCTCAAGAGCCTCGCCCGCAACGGGCCCGATCCCAAGGCCACCGAACGCCAGCACGCCAAGGGCAAACTGACGGCCCATGAACGCATAGAGCTACTGCTCGACAAGGGCAGCTTCACCGAGATAGAGGCGCTGCGACGGCACCGGGCCACCGGCTTCGGCCTGGAGGCCAGGCGCCCGCACACCGACGGTGTGGTCACCGGCTGGGGCACGGTCGAGGGCCGCACCGTCTTCGTCTACGCCCATGACTTCCGCATCTTCGGCGGCGCGCTCGGCGAGGCGCACGCCCAGAAGATCCACAAGATCATGGACATGGCCATCGCCGCCGGCGCCCCGCTCGTCTCCCTCAATGACGGTGCAGGCGCCCGGATCCAGGAGGGCGTCTCCGCCCTCGCCGGCTACGGCGGCATCTTCCAGCGCAACACCCGCGCCTCCGGCGTCATCCCGCAGATCAGCGTGATGCTCGGCCCCTGCGCGGGCGGCGCCGCCTACTCGCCGGCGCTGACCGACTTCGTCTTCGCCGTGCGGGACATCTCCCAGATGTTCATCACCGGCCCCGACGTCGTGCAGGCCGTCACCGGCGAGGAGGTCTCGCAGAACGGCCTCGGCGGCGCCGACGTCCACGGCGGCGTCTCCGGAGTAGCGCACTTCGTCTACGACGACGAGGACACCTGCCTCGCCGAGGTGCGCTACCTGCTGTCCCTGCTGCCGTCCAACAACCGCGAACTGCCGCCCGCCCACCTCGGCGAGGACCCCGCCGACCGCGCGGGCGACGCCCTGCTGGACCTGGTCCCGGCCGACGGCAACCGCGCCTACGACATCCGCGACGTGATCGAGGAACTCGTCGACGACGGCGAGCACATGGAGGTCCACGCGGCCTGGGCGCCCAACATCGTCTGCACCCTCGCCCGTCTCGACGGCCAGGCCGTGGGCATCGTCGCCAACCAGCCCTCGTCCATGGCCGGAGTGCTCGACATCAAGGCGAGCGAGAAGGGAGCGCGGTTCGTCCAGTTCTGCGACTCCTTCAACATCCCGATCGTCACCCTCGTCGACGTGCCCGGCTTCCTGCCCGGCGTCGACCAGGAGCACGAGGGCATCATCAGGCGGGGCGCGAAGCTCCTGTACGCGTACTGCAACGCGACCGTGCCGAGGATCTCCGTGGTGCTGCGCAAGGCGTACGGCGGCGCGTACATCGTGATGGACTCCCGCTCCATCGGCGCCGACGTCGCACTGGCCTGGCCTGGCAACGAAATCGCGGTGATGGGCGCCGAGGGCGCGGCCAATGTGGTCTTCCGCCGGGAGATCGCTGCGGCCGACGACCCGGACGCCATGCGGGCCCAGAAGATCAAGGACTACAAGAGCGAGCTGGTCCACCCCTATTACGCGGCCGAGCGCGGACTGATCGACGATGTCATCGACCCCCGCGACACCCGCTCCGTCCTCATCCGCTCGCTCGCCATGCTGCGGGCCAAACACGCCGAGCTGCCGGTCCGCAAGCACGGCAACCCGCCGCAGTGAGCGCCCGACCGGGCCCCGGCGAGCGGGCCGCGCAGCCGCCCGTGCGGGAGGCAGAGGCGCGCCTACGGGACGAGGAGCCGCTCGTACGCGTCGAACGAGGGAACCCCGACCCCGAGGAACTCGCGGCGCTCACCGCGGTCCTCCTCACCCGCGCGGCCGCCGTCGGCGCCGAACCGGACGACGTCTCGCGTCGCGAGCGGGCGATGACCCACTGGCGCAGGCCGGAACGGGCGCGGGGCTTTCGCGGTCCCCGCACCTGGCAAGGACCGGGCCACTGACCGGCCACCGAACCGTCTGAACCGTCTGAACCGGCCGAGCTTCGTGACAACGCCGATGGGGCGTGAACCGGACCTCCGGTTCACGCCCCATCGGCATGTCGAGCGCGCGTATCAGCGGGCCGTCGCAGCCCCCAGCGTCGCCGTCACCAGCTCCGCCACCTCCCGCGTACGGCTGTCGAGATAGAAGTGCCCGCCGGGAAACGTCCGGAACTCGCCCGGCACCGCGGAGTGCTCCAGCCAGCCCCGCGCGTCCGCGGCCGGCACGACCGGGTCGGAGTCACCCACCAGCACCGTGAACGGCGTGGCCAACGGCGGCCCCGGCACCCATGCGTACGCCCTGAGCGCCCCGTAGTCCGCCCGCAGTGCGGGCAGCACCATCTCCAGCAGCTCCGGCTCGTCCAGCACCCGGCTTCCCGTGCCGCCCAGCCGCCGGATCTCCGCGATCAGCGCGGCGTCCCCGGTCAGCCGGTCGCTGCTGCGCGGCCCGGGCGTCGGGGCGCCCCGCCCGGACAGGAACAGCCGCACCGGACGCCGTACGGCATCCGGCGCCTTCACCTTCGTCTCCGTCTCCGTCTCCGTCTTCAGCAGACGGGCCGTCTCGTACGCGACGGCCGCACCCATGCTGTGCCCGAAGAACGCGTACGGACGCCTGTCCTCGTCGAAGGAGGCGAGCAGCTCACGCGCGATCAGCTCCGCGAGCCCGGTGATCGACTCGGCGGGCGGTTCGTGCCGGCGGTCCTGCCGGCCGGGGTACTGGATCGCCACCACCTCGGCCGCGGGCGCCAGCGCGCGGGCCAGCGGAACGTACGTACTCGCCGCGCCCCCCGCATGGGGGAAGCAGAACAGCCGCAGCCCGCTCGCCGAGTCCCGCTGGTACTGCCTGAACCACTGGCTCGTCAGGACACTCACACCCTCACCTCGGCCGCCGGGAAAAAGCCCGCCCCGACAAAGAATTCAATGTATTTCCCGAAGAGTTCACCGGTCATTTCCGGGCACTCGATCCCGGATCCCTCCAGTGCGCGCTCGGCCACGCTCGTGTCCACCGGTGGATAGAACGACTCGTTGTTGAAGGACATCATTTCGAAGGCTTCCAGCAAGGGCAGCATCACATTGTCGGGGTCCGATTCGACGCGTCGGCGCCAGGCGTCCCATTCCAGCTCGTCAAGCACATAGCCGCCCTTGCGCAGCAGCGTCACGAATTCGCCGAAGCTCAGACGGCTCTGGTTGTAGAGGTGAAACGTACCGCTCGCGGAGCCGGGCTTCCTCGACAGCGCGACCACCGCCGCACTGACGTAGTCGACCGGCGTCAGAGGCACCTTCCCGACGAGACCGGCCGGCGCCGCCCCCGCCTGAACGAGCCCGCGCAGGCTCAGCCAGACGAAGTCACGGGTCTGGCAGGCGCCGCCGCGTACATCGCCGGATACCACGTCGACGCGGTAGACCGACACCGGCAGACCCCGGTCCCTGGCCAGCCCGACGACCTGCTCGGCCACCCACTTGCTCTGCAGATAGCCGCTGGGCAGCGCCTCGGCAGGTCCGCTCCTGTCCTCCACTCGAAGCGGCTTCCCGCCCGCCGCAGCACCGTCGAACACGCCGGTGGTCGACAGATGGTGCACCGGCACCGTGCGATGACGGGCCGCCAGACGCAGTACCTCCTCGGTGCCCCGCACATTCGCCGGACTCAGCGCCGTGTACGGGTGCAGCCAGTGGACGGTCGCCCCCGCGTGGTACACCACGTCGGCCGTACGGGCCAGGGCGTCGAATTCCTCCTCGCTCAAGCCCAGCCGGGGCTGTGCGAGGTCGCCGGTCACGATCCGCAGCCGCTCCGGGTCCACCTCGTCCCACACCTTGTACCACTCGAGATTCGCCCGCAGCCGGGCCAGCCCCTCGGCGGCGTCGGCGGCGCGCACCAGGCAGTGCACCGTGCCCCGCGTCTCCCGCATCAGATCGCGCAGCAGGAACGCCCCGAGGAACCCGGTCGCACCGGTCAGGAAGATCTCGCGCGGATCCTCCACCGCCAGGACCGTCCGGGCCGCCGGCCGGATGTCGTCCGCCAGCCGTATCTCCGCCGCGAAGTCGACCTCCTGGCGCGCCGGTGCACCGCCCCCACCACCCGGTCGGACCAGGGCGTCCCGCAGGAACCCGGCAAGGGCGACGGGCGTCGGGTGGTCGAACACCAGCGTTGCGGGCAACCGCAGGCCGGTGCCCGTGCTCAGCCGGTTGCGCAGCTCCACGGACGTCAGCGAGTCGAACCCCACCTGGGAGAAGGCCTGCTGGGTGTCGATGCCCGCCGGATCCGCATGCCCGAGCACGGCACCCGTCTCGGCGAGCACGACGTCCAGGACGAGCCGCAGCTGCCCCGCCTCGTCCAGCCCGGCCAGCCGCTCACTCAGGGCGCCCGCCCCCGTGTCGCTGTTCTGCGCCGTACGCCGGGACGGCCTGCGCACCAGTGCGCTCAGCAACGGCCCTGCCTGGCCCGGGTTCTCCCGCATCGCCGCCACATCCAGCGGTGTGATGACCGGCGCCGGGTACGGAAGCCGCAGGGCGAGGTCGAGCAGCCGCGGGCCCCGGTCCGCCTCGACCGGCGGGAAACCGGCGCGTGCGATACGGGCGATGTCGGCCTCCGTCAGCTCACCCGCGATACCCGAATCCATCGCCCACAGGCCCCAGGCGGTGGAGGTGGCGGGCAGGCCGTGGGCGGTGCGGTGGGTGGCGAGGGCGTCGAGGAAGGCGTTGGCGGCCGCGTAGTTCGCCTGTCCCGCACCACCGATGACACCTGCGAGGGAGGAGAAGAGGACGAACGCGGTGAGGTCGTGGTCCTGGGTGAGGATGTGGAGGTTCCAGGCCGCGTCGGCCTTGGGGCGCAGCACGGCGTCGAGCCGTTCCGGAGTGAGCGCGGTGAGGAGGCCGTCGTCAGTGATGCCTGCGGTGTGGACGACGGCGGTGAGGGGCCGGTCGTCGGGGATGGCATTGATGACGTGGGCGAGGGCGTCGCGGTCGGCGGCGTCGCAGGCCGTGATGGTGACTTGCGCCCCGAGTGCGGTGAGTTCGTCGCGGAGTTGGTCGGCGCCGGGTGCTTGGTCGCCGCGGCGGCTGAGGAGGAGCAGGTGGCGTACGCCGTGGGCGGTGACCAGGTGGCGGGCGACGAGGGCGCCGAGGCTGCCCGTGCCGCCGGTGATCAGGACCGTACCCTCCGGGCTCCACCGGCCCGACCCGCTGTCCCCGCCCACGGCCGGCGCCGCTGCGCGCCGCATCCGCGGCAGCAGAATCCTGCCCCCGCGGATCGCCGCCTGCGGCTCGCCCGACGCCCGGACCGAGGACAGCAGCTCGGTGCCCACCTCGCTGCCGTCCGTGTCGACCAGGACGATCCGGCCGGGGGCCTCCGACTGCGCGGAACGGAGCAGACCCCACACGGCCGACGCTGCCAGATCCGGCACGTCCTCGCCGGCGGCCGCCACCGCGCCCCGGGTGACGACGACCAGCTGTGCCCCGTTCGTGCGCTCGTCGGCCAGCCACTCCTGCACCTGCGTCAGCGTCCGCCGGGTGAGGCGGTGCAGCGCGGCGGGCACGTCGTCGTCGCCGTCCCCGCCGTCACTGCCGACCCCGCCCGCTGCCCGGAGCAGTACGGCGTCGACGGCGGGCCCGTCGGCGGACGTCGCGCCCAGGACACCCCAGCGGACCGGACCGATGTCCGCGGGCGCGGCGACCGGCCGCCAGTCCACGTGGAACAGCGCGTCCTGCCGACGGTCGCGTGCCTCGTCGATCTCGTGCGTGTCGACCGTCCGCCACACGGCACGCTCCACCGTGGCCACCGGCTGACCGGAACGGTCCGCCAGCAGCGCCGACCAGCCCCCGTCCGCGAGCGGCGTCAGCCGCACCCGCAGCGCGGTGGCACCCGTGGCATGCAGCTGGAAGCCGCGCCAGTCGAAGACCAGCCGGTCGTGCCCGTCGGCGTCCGCGGGCAGGGCGGCGCGCAGGGCCGCCTCCAGCAGCGACGGGTGGAGCCCGAACCCGGCCGCGTCCACCTGGGCGTCCTCGGCCGGCTCCACCTCGGCGTAGAGCACGTCCCCCACCCGCCAGGCCGCGGGCCCGTGCTCGGTGGCGTCGGCGGGCGGCCACTGCGCCAGGTCGTTGGGCGCGACGGCCGGGGCCGAGCCCAACAGCCCCTCGGCGTGCACGGTCCAGGGTGTGTCGGCCGTCGGTCGGGCGTGGAGGGTGAAGGGGCGACGGCCCTCGTCGTCGGCCGGGCCGACGGCGAGCTGGAGCTGGGTGGGCGTGGCCAGAGGAACAGCGGAGTGGAGGGTCAGACGGTCGAGGGTGCTGGTGCCGAGGTGATCGCCCGCGTGCACGACGAGTTCGGCCACCGCGGCAGGGGGCAGCACCGGTGTGCCGTGCACCGTGTGCTCGGCCAGCCACGGATGCGTGCGGAGCGACACCTGCGTGGTGAACAGCGTCAGGCCGTTGTCCGCCGGTTCGACCGTCGCGCCCAGGAGAGGATGCGTGGCCGGAGCCAGACCCAGATCGGCGGCGTCGGCCGTCCCCGCGGCCGGGTTCAGCCAGTAGCGCTCGCGCTGGAACGCGTACGAAGGCAGGGACACGCGCCGTCCGCCCGAGCCTGCGAAGAACGCCGCCCAGCCGACGCCGACCCCCCGGTTGTGCAACGCGCCGAGAGCGCCGACCAGCGACTCGGCCTCGGGGCGGCCGACGCGCAGCGCGGCCATGCTCGCGACAGTGTCCGCGTCGCCGATCGATGCGGTGGCGAGGGGGGTGAGGATGGCATCGGGGCCGAGTTCGAGGAGGGTGGTGGCGCCGGCGGCTTCGAGGGTGCGGGTGGCGGCGAGGAAGCGGACGGGCTCGCGGATCTGGCGCACCCAGTAGTCGGGGTCGGTCAGTTCGCTGGTCGTGAGGGAGCCGGTGACGGTGGAGACGATCGGGATCTTCGGTGTCGCGTACGTCAGTTGGGTGGTGATGGCGCGGAA